>CBDTVH010000307.1:0-3775 GCA_965363665.1 uncultured Yoonia sp.
AGGCAAGACGCTGGCATGGGCCGTCGAAGTTGGCTTGGTGCCGTTCCTTGTTGGTGATGCGCTGAAGCTGGGGCTTGCCGCCCTGTTGGTGCCCGGTCTTTGGAAGCTGATCGGAAACGCGCGCTCTTAAGCGACGTGCAATGGAAATGAGAAAGGCGCAGCGATTACGCTGCGCCTTTTTTCATACCAGTTGCGTGGAAACGGTTGAGGAGCGTTCAAGTGTGCGGTGAACCGGGCATTTATCCGCGATTTCAAGCAGCCTTGTGCGTTGTTCGCCGCTCAAATCACCTTCGAGCCGGATCGTCCGGTCGAAGTGATCGACTTTCGCCTCGGACGGATCGGCGGCGTCTGCGGCATGTTCCTTGGCGTGGGTGATATCGACGCTGACCCCGGTCAGTGGCCAACCCTTGCGCCGCGCGTACATGCGGATGGTCATGGATGTGCAGGCGCCCAAACCCGCAGAAACCAATCCATAGGGTGTCAGGCCCTTGTTGGTGCCGCCATATTTGACCGGTTCGTCGGCAAGCATGTGGTGAGGGCCTGATTGGATATCTTGCAGAAATCCGTTCGGGTCTGCTTCGGTCACGCGCATGACGCCTTCTGGTACGGCCTCATGCGGTTCGGGTTCTTGCAATTTAAGATATCGTTTGGACCACGCCGCGATCACATCTGCGGCGTATTCCGCGTCAGCGGGGCGTGTGATCAGGTGGTCCGCGTCGTCAAGTGTGACAAAGCTTTTGGGATGTTTGGCGGCCAGAAAAATGTCGGAGGCGTTCTCGACCCCAACGGTTTCATCACGCGGCGCGTGCAGGACCAGAAGGGCAGCACCCAGTTTGGCGATGGATGATTTGAGATTGGCCTGGCTGATGTCATCGACGAAATTCTTGCCAATGCGGAACGGGCGACCGCCAAGCGACACTTCGGCCACGCCCTGATCGACGATTTCCGGGATGGCGCTGGCGAAATTATGCGTCACATGGTTGGGGTCGAATGGCGCGGCGATAGTGACGACGGCCTTGACGCTTTTCATCAGGGGGGCGGCTTTCAGCACTGCGGCCCCGCCAAGCGAGTGTCCAATCACAAGGGACGGCGCCATGCCCCGCGCATCCAATGCCTCATAGGCTGCGATCAGGTCATCGACGTTCGAGGTAAAGCTGGTGTTTTCGAACTCGCCTTCTGAATGGCCCAACCCGGTGAAATCGAACCGCAAGACCGCGATACCCATGGACGACAGGCGGGCCGCAATCCGGCGGGCGGCGGTGATATCCTTGGAACAGGTAAAGCAATGTGCAAAAAGAGCGGTCGCAAGGTGTGGCCCATTGGGCATATCGAGGCGGGCGGCGAGCATATGCCCGGCGTGGCCTTTGAAGGTGAGTTTTTCGGTTGGCATTAACGAAACCTTTCCTTGGCGGTCTGCACAATATCTGCACAAGAGATGGCGACCAGTTGCAGATGTCGCAACGCTTATAGGCGACAATCGCGGCAAGGTGAGAGATATTACGAAGATGAGATTTCTGGTTTTGATGATGCAGGCAGGCGCTGTCTGTCTGATCCTTGCGGTGCTGTTCGGCTTTGCGGGCGGGCTGCATCCGGCGTTCGACAGCCTTTCTTTGCTGCGCCTGCCGCTGGTGCTGTCATGCTTGTTGGTGCTGGTGTTTCCGATGGGCATACGCTTGCGGCTGATGCTGGCGGCCACGGTCATGCTGGGTGCCGGGACCACTGTGCCAATGTTCTTTGGTGCGCAAAATGCGGACGATCTGCGGGTTTATTCAAAGAATATGTGGTTCGCGAACAAAGAACTGGACGCCTTGGCTGCCGATATTCGCGACAGCGGCGCGGATGTGGTGACCTTGCAAGAGGTGTCGCGCGCCAATCGTGCGATGTTGTCGGCGCTGCGCGATACCTATCCGCATCAGCACCTGTGTTCATTTTCAGGGTGGAGCGGCATTGCCGTTTTGTCGCGTGATCCAATTTTGCAGACAGCCTGTTCCGATAAAAGAGCCGTCGCCGCGGCACAGGTGCAAAGTCGTCAGGGGCCGGTTTGGATTGCGTCTGTGCATTTGAGTTGGCCGTTTCCGTATGCCAATGCGACCTCGGCGGCATCTGGAACCGAGCTTCTTGAACGGCTTGATGGCCCCGTCGTGATGGCGGGGGATTTCAACATCTTCCCATGGGCCAACAGCGTGCAGGGATTGCAGCAGGCGGCTGATTTGCAAGTCGCTCAGCCGGTGCGTCCGACCTTTGATCTGCGCGGCGTGCCGTTGTTGCTGGATCATGTCCATGCCCCAGGCGGGGGAAGTGCGCGGTATCGGGGGCTGATCGGGTCGGATCACCTTGGTGTTCTCGCGGACGTGTCGCTGACGCGCTAAAGCCCCATCAGGGCGGGGTCATGCGGATATTTGGTCAGGTTCTCATAGCCGTCTTCTGTGATCAGAACCTGATCTTCCAGCTTGATCGAGAAATCGCCGCCTTCGGGACTGATCAATGCCTCTACACAAAGTGTCATGCCCGGTTGCAGTTCGTAATCAAAAGCACCCGGTACCATCTTGTCGGGATAGGCGACCAAGGGCCATTCATCGCAAAGCCCCACGCCATGCATCAGGCAGCCGTATTTCAGCTTTTGGTACTTGTCGGGCAGCACGTGGGTATTCCGGCTCAGCTCTTCGATGTTCACGCCGGGTTTGAGCATATCCATGTTGTAGCGGATGTGTTCGACGCCAATCTGCATGGCCTCGATCATGTCAGGGCGGGGTTTCTTGTCGCCAATCCACCATGTGCGGCTGATATCGACGCAGATGCCGTAGGCGCCCACAAGGTCGGTATCAAAGGCCACGATTTCGTTGTTCTGCACGATCCGTCCGCCACATTCCTGAAACCACGGGTTCGTGCGGGGTCCGGATGACAGAAGGCGGGTTTCGATCCATTCACCACCGCGCCTTATGTTTTCGGCGTGCAGCACCGCCCAGATATCATCTTCGGACATATTGCCTTGGGGCACACCTGCGCGGGCGGCGTCTTCCATCTTCGCACAAGCCACCTCGCAGGAGTGGCTGGCGCAGCGCATGGCAAGGATTTCGTCCCGGCCTTTGATGCTGCGCGCCTTTTCGGTCAGTTCTTCGCCGGGGTGGACGGTGAAGCCCGCAGCCTCTAACGCGCGCAACCCGTGAAGCATGGGTTTGTCGACGCCCAAGTTCATATTGCCGCCGCCATGTTCGCGGATCACATCACGCACTTCATTGGCAAAATTGTTGGCCGCAGGTTCCAACTTATCGCCACGATCAAAATAGAAAAGATCCGCACCCGTGCGCTGTTCATTCACCAAGGGGTTGAATTTGCTTAGAAACATCCCGTTCTTGTAGTCCCACATGACCATATAGCCGTCCGTGCAGACGATGCAGGCGCGGAACGGGTTGTGGCTGTTCCAAAGCTGCATATTGGTGCTGTCAGTGGCATAGCGGATGTTGAGTGGGTCAAACATCAGGACACCGCCATAGTCGCGGGCATTGACGGCATCGACCAGCCGCTTGTGCCGCCATGCCCGCATAGCGGGTAGATGCGGCAGTTGCAGCCCGGCTGCATCCCATTCACTGAAGGCCAGCTGCGTAGGGCCGATTTCCATCCGGTCCTGATCATTGGGTGAACCGTCACCCAGTGTCGCGCCACGCGTGGGGTCGATTTTGCGGGTGTCGCGGTAGTGGGTGTTCATCGCAATGTCCTTGGCCTTGCTAGGCCAAGTATGCGCGCGTCATCTACCAGTTCATGCCCGTTTTCGACA
>CBDTVH010000308.1:0-3764 GCA_965363665.1 uncultured Yoonia sp.
CCCGACCCGTGCGGGCCTTTTCGCTACCCTGCAGGAAATGGGTGCTGACCTCGTATATGAAAATATGCGCGAAGAAGGCGGTGAGCCGGTTGCCGATCTGCGGGCAAAGTTCTCGCCTGACCTTAGGGGCATCGCCGTCCCGCCAGAGCGCGCGGCGAGCATGATTGATGAGTATCCTGTTCTATCTGTCGTGGCGGCTTTTGCACAAGGCGTCACTGACATGCAGGGCGTCAAGGAATTGCGGGTCAAGGAAAGCGATCGCATTGATGCAATGGCCAAGGGTCTGCGCGCGGCGGGTGTGTCCGTGGATGAAGGGCCGGATTGGTGGCAAGTCACGGGTCTGGGTCATGGCAATGTGCCCGGTGGTGCGACTGTTGCCAGTCAGCTGGACCACCGTATCGCCATGGCGTTCATGGTCATGGGGATGGCGACGCAAAAGCCGATGAGCGTGGATGACGGCAGCCCGATTGCCACGTCATTCCCGATTTTCGAGGACCTGATGGCTGGATTGGGTGCGCAGATTGTGCGGACCAATTGATGGGTTTGACGGTTGCCATCGACGGCCCCGCTGCTGCTGGCAAGGGGACCATTTCCAAGGCGGTAGCGGCGCATTTCGGTTTTGCCCATCTTGATACAGGGCTTCTTTATCGCGCAGTGGGCGCAAAGGTGATCGCTGGCGCTGCGCCTGTTGCAGCCGCGAAGGCGCTCGACCCGGTTGATCTGGAAGGCGACACGTTGCGCACACCGCAAGTGGCCCAAGCGGCCAGCGAGGTTGCGGTGATCCCCGAGGTGCGCGAGGCCTTGGTGGCCTTTCAGCGAAGTTTTGCGGCCCGCGAGGGCGGTGCCGTCTTGGATGGTCGTGATATTGGCACCGTGATTTGCCCTGATGCGGACGTAAAGCTGTTCGTGACGGCCAGTGCGGAATGTCGGGCCGAACGCCGATATCAGGAACTGGTAGGCAGGGGACATGAGGTCAGTTTTGAAGCGGTCCTTGCCGATGTGAAAGAGCGTGATGATCGTGATCGCAATCGCGCCACCGCGCCTTTGGTGCCGGCGGATGATGCGGTGATGCTGGATACTTCGGATCTGACGATCGCAGAAGCCGTCGCAGCGGCTGTCGAAATTGTCGAGGCCGCGCGCCGCTGAGGCGGCCTTTGTTGCAAACGCTCACCAAAGCTTGCGTTGTTGGGATGCGCCTGCCCGCCTTAGGATCAACGGCAAGGAGGCCCGCCCATGATCCGAATGCTTGCTTTTGTCGCGCTTCTGTTGCCTATCACTGCACAGGCGCAGGACGCGGAACCCCATATGACGTTGCCGCGCATGGCCGAGATCGTGCTGGCGCTTGATCCCGACGCGCAAATCTCTGGTCCGGGCTTTTCGTTGGTCATCGACGATATCCCGGTGCTGATCGTCACGGATGTGCGGGCCAACCGGATGCGGGCGATGGTGCCGATCAGGTCGGCCGAAACAATGACCGCGGAAGAAATGCAGCGCGTCATGCAGGCGAATTTCGATAGTGCGCTGGATGCGCGCTACGCGATTGCGCAAGGCCAGCTTTGGGGCGTTTATCTGCATCCGTTCAAGGAATTGGAACGCGATCAGTTTATTTCGGGCGTTGCGCAGACGGTCAATGTCGCCAAGACCTATGGCTCGCTTTACAGCAGCGGGGCAGGGCAATTCGGCGGCGGGGACAGCGGTGATCTGCAACGCCAGTTGATCGAAAGATTGCTGGAGCAGGGGCAGGAAATCTGACACCACTGGTCACATGACCTACAGAAACATCGACCTTGCAACATGGCCGCGTGCGGCACCGTTCCGTTTTTTCCGGAGCTACCAACAACCGCATTATGCCACCACCACCCGATTGGATGTGACGCATCTGATGGCGCGCAAGGCCGATGGTGTGTCGCCCTATCGCGCCTGTCTTTATGCCATCGGGGCGGGCCTTCATGCCGTGCCGGAACTTTGCATGCGCTTTCGTGGTGATCAGGTGGTGATTCACGACATGATCACACTGTCCATGACCGTGCCGACAGATGCAGGCAGCTTTGGCTATGCCTATGTGCCGTTCATTGCGGACTTCGGCGCCTTTGATGCGCAGGCGAAGACTTTGATCAATGAGGCGGCAAGGGGCGGCGTGCTGCAAGCCAATAAGGGCGAGCGTGACGATCTGGCCTATCTGTCATGCATGCCGTGGCTGGATTACACCGCGATCAATAACGCGCTGCCCGGCCCGGATGACTGCATCCCGCGGGTCACGTGGGGCAAGATCGTAGAGCGGGATGGACGTTGGGACATGGCCATGACGTTGGAAGTGCATCATGCGCTGGTCGATGGGGCGCAGGTCGGGGCGTTTTTCGAAGCGGTGCAAACGGCGGTGTCCAAAGTCTGATCGCCTTTGACGTTTTTTCTTTCGCTGGGGCGCGGGTTCCACTACCGAAATGGCATGGTACGGAAAAAGATAGATACACGAAGTCTTGGGCTGGACATCGGCCTGAATTTCTCAAAATGGCTCACGGGGGCAGAGAACCTGCACTATGGCTATTGGGACGGGTTAGAGGTTTGTGCCGCGAATTTTGGCGCAGCACAGGTCGCCTATACGGATCTTTTGTTTGAACGACTGCCGCAGGAACCTTGCCGCATCCTCGATATCGGGGGTGGTGCAGGTGAAACCGCGCGCAAGCTGACCGCCCTTGGCCACAAGGTCGAGATTGTCATACCAAGCGCGTTTCTGGCTGGCCGGTGCCGCGAAAACGCGCCAGAGGCAGTCGTGCATGAGGCCACATTTCAGGAGGCCCGGCTTGAAGGCCCGTTTGACGTCTGCCTGTTTTCTGAAAGCTTTCAGTACATCCCTCTGGATCAGGGTATCGCGAAATGTCTGACCCTGCTCGCGCCAGATGGCCGTATCGTCATTGCTGACTGCTTTCGCAGCGAAGAGTTCAGCTCTGACAAGGTTCACGCTACCGTGGGCGGCGGGCATCCAATCGCCGCGTTTCGTGATCTGGTGCAGGCGCAATCGCTTGTCGTCAGTCAAGAGGTGGACATCACGCATGAGGTCGCCCCGTCGATTGATCTTGAGCAGGGGTTGTTCAACGTGATCGGTTACGCGGGCCAACGGATTGATGCCGAGCTTGATCTGAGACGACCGCGTGTGCGGCGCATCGCCCACTGGATCATGCGCCGCCTGGTGAGTGAGCGAAAGCGCGCGCGGCTTGATCAGCGCCTGAACCAGAAAACCCGGAACGCGGCGCATTTTGCGGCGAACAATACCTATCTGATGTTGGTGCTGACGCGTCCTTAGCGACGCGTAGCAGCGCGCGCGGTCTGGTCGCGTCAATACAGCAAAACCCCTTGCATCATTGGTGAAACCGGCCTATACGCCGCCCTGTCGAAGTGTCGAGACAGGCGCGGGCGTGAGACTTGAGCGGGGTCGGTGAGCAACCGGCCCTGTTGTTTTATTCCCGCAGGCGCACTTGCGACCAAAACCGAAATCCAAAGACCGGCGGACACAACCGCTCGGCCCGTATAAAACCAAACGTTAGGAAAACGACGCCACATGGCTAATACTATGGAAGAGTTTGAAGCACTCCTTAATGAAAGCTTCGAAATGGACACACCCGCTGAAGGGTCAGTTGTCAAAGGCAAGGTTATCGCGATCGAAGCGGGCCAAGCCATCATCGACGTGGGCTACAAGATGGAAGGCCGCGTAGATATCAAAGAATTCGCAAATCCCGGTGAAGAGGCTGAACTGGCCGTTGGTGACA
>CBDTVH010000309.1:0-3747 GCA_965363665.1 uncultured Yoonia sp.
GGGCAGGGGGTTGCATTGCGATGGCGGGGGCCAGTCTTGCGGCCCTGATCGCGGCCTGTGCGGCCCCCAGCGTTGTCGTGGCAAGTGCGGCCATGCCGGATGCCGCATAAACCCACAGCGATGTGCGGAAGATCAGGAACGGGAAATCAAAGAACTGCGCATATTGCCACGCCAGCAGGCGCGCCAGCCAGCTGCCCGCAAACCAGCCCACCGCGATCCCCACGACAGCAATCAAACCCGCCAGCATCAGATAGTGCAGGCAAATCTCAAGATCGGAGTAGCCGACAGCCTTGAGCAGCCCGATCTGGCTGCGCTCCAGCATGATGATCCGCCCCATCACCATGCTGACAAGGAACGCCGAAATCCCGAAAAAGATCGGCGGCAGGATCGACGCCATATTCAGCATTTGCGAGATTTCGGCCTCGATAAAGCTGTCCGACAGATGCAGGTCCCGCCCGTAGGCGCCCAAAGAGCCGTAGGGATCAAGCAGGCGGTCCACGGCATCAATCACGTCGTCCTGCGCCGTACCGGCGGTCAGCTTGAGAGAAACATCGTTGAACGCGCCGGTCATATCAAAGGCCGCGGCGACGGCCGGTTGTGCCATCCAGATGATCCCGAAGGTTTCATTGTCAGGCATCAACGCGCCGGGTCCGATGGTATAGATAAACTCGGGCGATTGCGCGGTGCCGGTGATGGTCAGTTGTCTTTTCTGGCCGTTGAGATTGGCAAAGAAGTGATCGCCAAGCGCAAGTTCATTGGCCTCGGCGAAATTGAAATTGACCATCACCTCGGTTGTCGAGGCAGGGTTGGGCAATCGTCCGCTTTTCAGGATCGGAACGTTCAGCCGGGGTTCTCCGTCAAGGGGCAGGGACAGGATGCGACCTGTCACGCTGCGCGGATTGCCGGGGACATCTAGCACTGTGTTGCCGGTGGTGCGGGTCTCGACCGCCCAGACGCCATCTATTGCGGCCAGTTCACCCGTCAGTCGTTCAGGCGCGCGTTGCACGTTGACAAAGACGTCGGCAAAACGGTTGCGTTCATAGTAGGTTTCGCGGGTTTCGGACAGCGCACTGTACATGCCCAATGCGGTCAACAGGATTGCGACGCCGCAAGCCAGCACCATCGCGATGGCCAGTGCCTGTTTCCACAAGCGCCCGAAATCGCGCAAAAGTTTGCGATCAAGTGCCTGCATCACCAGACAATCTCATGGGGGGCAAGGCGTTCTTCATTTGTGATGACGCTGCTGATCTTGCCGTCCTGAAATTGGATGACGCGGTGCGCCATACGCTGAATATCGGCGTTATGGGTAATGATCACCGTGGTGGTGCCAAAGCGTTCGTTGATATCTTGCAGCACCTCCAGCACCTGCACACCTGTTGCACTGTCAAGCGCACCGGTAGGTTCGTCGCACAGCAGGATTTCGGGACGTTTGGCGATGGCGCGGGCAATGGCAACGCGCTGCTGTTCGCCGCCTGACATCTCGGAGGGGAAGTGATCCATGCGGTCGGCCAGACCGACTTGCGCCAATGCCTCTTCGGCGGGCATGGGGTTGGGCGATACATCCGTGACCAGTTGGACGTTTTCGCGGGCGGTCAGGCTGGGCATCAGGTTGTAGAACTGAAAGACAAAGCCGACATGATCCCGCCGGAACCGCGTCAGCGCGCGGTCGGGCAGGTTGGTCAGTTCGGTATCGCGAAACCAGACACGCCCGGATGTGACATGATCCAGCCCGCCAAGGATATTCAGCAAGGTCGACTTGCCACTGCCTGACGGCCCAAGCAGGACCGCCATTTCGCCGGCGTAAAGCTCAAGGTCCACACCGGCGAGCGCGTAAACTTTCACATCCCCGGTGCCATACACCTTGGTGACGCCTTGGGTGTGGAAAACCATCTCTGGCAAGTTGATTGCCCTTTCTGGCCGGTTGCGTTGCTTGGTGCAGACTTTGGCAGGCGCGCGCCGGATACACATTGACCAAAATCAATAACCCATAGCCTTGGGGGAGTATCCTTTGCGCAGGGAAAGCGGGCGACATGCCTGCCAACAACATGCAAAGGAGATCGAAATGACTATAAATATGGGAACTTTGGATCGCGCCTTGAGACTTGTCATCGGTGTCTTTTTGATCGTGGCGCCGCTTTTGAACTGGATGGGGCTCGGGGCGAATACTGTGGTCGCATACCTGCTGATGGCCGTGGGCGGCATCCTTGCCCTGACGGCCGTTTTCGGGGTCTGCCCACTTTATAGTTTGCTGGGCATCAAGACCAAATCCTGAACCTGACAACCGCCACGGGAGGCGAAAATGACTGACGTTGAAAATCTGCTCAAGAACACGGTCGAAGAGCTTGACCGTCTGCTGAACGCAAAAAACGTGCTGGGCGATCCGATTGAAAAGGATGGCTCAACGGTGATCCCCATTGTCAGCTATGGATTTGGCTTTGGTGCGGGCGGCACGCAAGGCGCGAAATCCGGTAATGGCGGCGGCACAGGTGGCGGCGGCGGGATCAAGCCGATCGGCGCAATCATCCTTGATCAGAAAGGTGCCCGTGTCGAGGCGATCAAAGGGGCGATGTCCGGTCTGACCGAAGTTTTGGGTGATGCCGCCGCCCATGCGATTGAAAAGCAGGCCAGCGGATCAGAAAAAGCGACCTGAGATGGTCTGGCAGTTTCTGCTGTGGCTTTGTCTGGCGTTGTTGGCAGGGGTCGTTCTGGTGGTAGTCCTGCCAATCCACGTCAAATGCCTCTGGCAGAGCGACCCCGCCAAGCAAGCAAGCGTCCTTCTGCGTCCGCTTGGCGGGGTTTTCCCTGCGATCAGTGTCTATGACAGCACACGCAGGACGCGCCCCAAGCGCAGGAAGCGCGCTGAAAAGCGGCGCAAGGATCGTGACAGACGCCAGTTTCGCCTGCGTCGGGTCGATCTTTCGGATGTAGCTGATTTGCTGGACCGCATCATCTATGCCTTTCACATCGAACGCTTGCATGTGGATGCTGAATTCGGGCTGGGTGATCCGGCGGACACGGGTCAGCTTTATGGGCAGCTGACCCCGTTTATTCATGCAAGCGGACTGCATCTCGATCTGCGCCCGAACTTTGCCGAAATATGCCTGCGCGGCACCGCCTTGTTGCAGTTTCGGTTCACGTTGCTTGGCTTGATTTGGCCCCTCATCCGCTTTGGCTGGCGCGTCATGGGGCCTGGCCGATGAATTACGTCATGTCAGAGCCAGTGAAAGCCGGGCGCCATGCCATTGCTGTTGTTTCGCGTCAGGCTGTCAACGCACGGCGACAGCGGGGTGCAGGCATTGCGGCCTTCTGCACCAAGGAACCTGTGTATGTCGTCGTCAGCGACGGACGAACGCGCATTGCGCTGGACATGACGGGGGCCAAGGTGCCGGTGGAAGAGGTGCAAACAATCTGCCCCGCCGTGACGCAAGCCTTATGGTGATCAGACTGGATCAGGCGTTGAGCGCCCTATACGCTGTGTGCCGCCAGTGCCGCAATCGCAGCCTGACCCAGTGAGATGCCACCATCATTTGCAGGCACCTTTTGCTGGCTGAGTACCTCGTACCCCAAGTTGCTGAGTGACCGTTCGAGGTTTGCGTGCAAAAACCGATTTTGCGTGACCCCGCCGGACAACGCGATGCGGTTGGTCTTGGCCTTGGTCGCGACCCGCTGACAAGCTGCGACGAGTACCGCGCCAAGCCCCAGATGGAACCGTGTGGCGATGGTATTTCGGCAGGGACCGTCCTTGAG
>CBDTVH010000310.1:0-3729 GCA_965363665.1 uncultured Yoonia sp.
GGGTGTGTCGATCAACCAGCCGCCAGTCCTCATGCGATGCAATGACCGCCCCGTCGTGGTGTGTCGTCCGCGTGCGTCGTCTTCGCGGATAGCCTGGGTCGCCGCATCGCCACCTGTCAACGCATTTGCGATTGTGGTCTTTCCCACACCGGATGATCCTGCCAACGCCACGGTCTGTCCCTTACCGCACCAAGGTGCCAGTAACGCTGCAACATCATCTGTCTTGGCATCCATCGCGATCACTTCGAGGTTGCGACCCAGCACACGCGCCTGATCGACATAACTGTCGGGATCATCGGTCTGGTCGGCTTTGGTCAGCACGATAACCGGCATGATCATGGCGTCATGGGCCAGTGCCAGATAGCGCTCCAACCGCGCGGGGTTAAAGTCATTGTTGCATGATGAGGTAATGAAAAGCGTATCAAGATTGGCGGCAATCAACTGCTTTTCGCCGGTGTGATATTCGGTGCCGCGCGTCAGTTCGGTTTGTCGGTCCAACACGCGGACCAGCCGGTGTTGATCGGGCGCGCAAAGCACCCAGTCGCCGACGCCCACCGCAGCGGTCGTGATACCGGGGTCCAGTGTCAGCTCTAGCGTGCCGATTTCGGAAAAGCCCACGACGCGGTCGCGGTGGACAGTTGCGATACGGGCAGGAGTAAGGGTTTCCAACTCTTCGATTTCGAGTTGGGACATGTAGTAGGGCGACCAGCCGAGGGCGGCGCGTGTCAAATCTGTCAATGATCTGTCCTCGTCAAAGGCATTTCAGGCGCTGGCGCTGATGCGTCAGCGGGAACCGGACGAGGGGGCGGAAATAGGTTCAGCGCACCCGGACCGGGAGGGTGTTGGTTGCGACAATCATGAACATCCTCCTGTGTTGGATGTTTTCCAAAATCTTCCATCTGCTGCGCAGACGAAGAGGTGAGAGGCTGACAACGACCCAAGCGGGGCTCGTTATGGCTGCTTCCTTCCGGACCTGACCAGGTTGGCGAGGCGCTCGCCCGCGCCAACCTCTCACCACTTCATATAGGCTGAGTCCCTTGTCTTCGCAAGATGTCAGAACTGGATCCGGTAAGTGTCGAAACCCTCTTTTCCGGGTCCGACGTGGGTGATCGGCCCGCTCAGATGCTGCCGTGCCGCCGGGGCGCTTGCAAAAATGCCGGCAGCCTGCGGGATCGGAGCGAAAGACCATGACGGGTGGACGGGGGTGTCCACCGTAGCAATCTCTTCAAGATAACGGATCAAATGCTGGCGCACCGATTGCGTAGACCTATATACAATGTCATCCGGCGCAATTGCAGGGAAGCCACCGCCGCCCTGGCTGCGAAAACTGTTGGTCGCGATAATGAAGTTGTCGTCGTCGGCGACCAGCTTGCCCTGATATTCGAGCGCCACAATCCGCGCCGTGTCGCGATCAATTTCATGCCCGCGCGTATCGAAGCGCGATGGTTTCGTCAGGTCGATCTGATAGGACAGCCCAAAGATCGTGTCGCAATTGTAGCCGGCACTTTGGGGG
Organism: uncultured Yoonia sp.; assembly: GCA_965363665.1. Lineage (GTDB taxonomy): Bacteria > Pseudomonadota > Alphaproteobacteria > Rhodobacterales > Rhodobacteraceae > Yoonia. Next base: position 1,514 of record CBDTVH010000310.1, read on the forward strand.
TTGATCAGCGGCTGGTCCGGTATTCCTTCATGCATCTGGTTGTAGTGTGCAGCGGACCGTTCCAGCCAAGCCCTGAGTTGTTTGCCGGTCCGCCGCACCGCATAAAGCGTGTCTGCAAAGGGAAAGATGGCCGCCACGTCCCGCAATGTGATCGGACCTGCGGGGATGTCGATATAATGGCCCAGCCCGCTACGCCCGCCAAACCGGAAGGATGATTTCGCCGCAAGCAGGGGCCAGGCCGCGTATGCGGTTCCGGCAAGTGCATCTTCCAGAGCGCGTCGCATCGCACGTGCCAATAGCTGTTGGCTAAGGTCGGGCTGCACTGTGGCGAAATAGCTGAAGATCGGAATATCCGTCATCGCAATCGGCGCACCCAAGGTGGTGAGCGTGGCAGCATGAGGCTTGGCAACAAGCGCCTCTATTTTTTGGCGCAAGGCGCTGATATCGCCGTTGGGCGGCCGGGCATGTTTGAGGTAACTCTTGTGGTCGGCCATCGTCCATTTCGCGCCGTTCCATTGCAGGCTGAGGTCTATCACCCCCAGAGATTTGCCGCAAAAAGTGGCCATGACTGTGGGTTTTCCGTGCAAAAGGCCGCGGGCGTAATCCGTGACGGCTGTGTTTGGGATCGTGGGATCGGGGAACGTCTCATGGGTGTGGCCCAGTAAAATCACATCAATGCCATCAACCTGCGCAAGCGGAAGTGCTGCATTTTCCATGCGGGGAAGGTGGTCTGGAGCACCGATGCCTGAATGACAAAGGGCGATAATCACGTCAGCCCCGGCAGCCCGCATTTTCGGGACAACTTGCCGTGCGGCATCCACGATATCATCTACCAGCACAGCGGTATCGCCACCGCCGTCATCCCAATCTGCGATCTGGGGGGGACCAAAGCCGGTAATCCCGATCCTGATGGGCCGGCGCTGTCCATCATCACAAAGAAGACTGCGGTTTAGAATTGTGAAGGGTTGCGCCAGCGCGCGCATGTCCCGGCCGGTAATATTGGCGCTGACAATCGGAAAATTTGCATCGCAGAGCGACGCCCTGAGGTAATCGAGGCCATAGTCAAACTCATGATTGCCAAGTGTCATCGCGTCGTAATCCAGCAGATTAAGGGCCGCGATCATCGGGTGCGTTTGCCCCTGACCCCATTCCGCGGCAACCTGATCGGCCAGTGGATTGCCCTGAAGAAGGTCGCCGTTGTCGCATAACACGGTGGTCACGCTTGCTTCGTCTCGCAGGTCCGCGATTTGATCGACAAGGCCGATCAGGCCAATGCTGGGGTCGTTCCGATCTGCAAAGTAATCATAATCCAGCAGTTGCATGTGCAAATCTGTGGTTTCAAGCACCCGTAACGTGCCTGTTGGATCGGTTGAAATGGAGGGATGGGTCGTTTGCATAACGCAACCTTAACGTGATTATTCGAGGGCTGCCACGTCATCTTGCCGGAAAAAATTGCACTTATCGAATGTCCGTGGCATGCGGTCCCGATGAAAATTGCAGAGACAGTGACATTTGGGGGATCAGGGCTTGATCGTGCCGCGGAATTGCGGGGTCAGGCCGAGGATCTCAGGGCGCACAAAGACGCCCGCGCGGTGCCGCTGTGGCGCGGCAAACCGATGATTTCTAGCGATGATTTGGTGCGTATCCCGATGGACCACCCCGCAATGACCGATGCGGCGCCGGCCATGGTCTTTCTCGGCCGTGAACAGGGCGCCCCGGTGTTCGCTGCTGATTTTTCCCAGTGGGAGCCTGAGGGACCACAGGCAGAGACGCTGAACAAATTTCTTGATCCATCAGAGCAGAAACACCCCGCAATCGCCGATGCGGCGTTCGCTGAACTGCGGGCAGTGATGACCCGGCTTTCCCCACGCGATGCCGAACTGGCCGCGACGGCAAAAGCAGTGATGGAGTGGCATCGCTCGCACCGTTTTTGTGCCCGGTGCGGGGCCGAAAGCGTGATGGCCATGGGTGGCTGGCAGCGCGACTGTGCGGCCTGCGGTGGGCATCATTTCCCGCGCACTGATCCGGTGGTCATCATGCTGATCACACATGGGAACTCCGTCCTTGTCGGGCGGTCGCCAGGCTGGCCGGAGGGGATGTATTCCCTGTTGGCGGGGTTCGTTGAACCCGGTGAAACGATTGAAGCGGCCGTGCGCCGCGAGGTTTTTGAAGAGGCTGGCGTGCGCGTCGGGGCGGTGACCTACCTGTCCAGCCAG
>CBDTVH010000311.1:0-3721 GCA_965363665.1 uncultured Yoonia sp.
TGATCTCAGGGATGGCAGCCACTTCAGAATTTGTTGGGGTATATCCGGTAGGATCTGCGGCACGGCTAGCATACCGATCGCCATCACAACCGTCGCCAGAATGGGGTGTCGGAAACCGGCAAGATAGTGCCATGCGCCGCGCTGTAGCAGCTTGGCGGTCATCATGACTGATACCGGCCAAAGCAGAACACTTTTGGCCATCAATGCCACCATCAAAACCGGCAGGCCAAATTCATAGGTCAGCAGGATCACAAGAACAGAGGTCGCTTGCTGACCCAATTGATAGTAAAACCACCATTGCGTCTTGCCTTGGCTTTTGATGAGAGCGGCTTGCACGACACCGATACTTGCCAGAATGCCGACGACGCAAAACGCCTGTACCGGAAAGACTGCACCGGCCCATTTGTCATTCAGCAAAAGGCCCAATAGATCAGGCGCCGTGATCGCGAGCGCGCTAAACATCGGCATACTGACTGCCGCCGACAGAAACGACGCCATGCCAAAGGCGCGCTGCATCTTTTCGCGGTCATCCTGTAATGTCGATAAAAGTGCCAGCGACACCGAAGACAGCGCACCACTGACAAGATCAGAAAGCATGTTGTAAAACCGCTGCGCAAAGAAAAACAAACCAAGTGTCGCTGTCCCTGCCAGGACACCAAGCACAAAATGGTCAATCTTGATCGTCGCAAGCATCCGGTTACCAGACGCAAAGGCACCGTAGTTGAACAAGTCGCGCAACGCCGACACTGTCAACGATCGTCCGGGCCGCCATCCGGCCACCCAATAAGCCATCGCGCACGCGACCAGACTGGCGGAAACCTGACTGGCCACCAACGCCCAATAGCCGTACCCGGCAAACAACATGACAAGACAGACTGTGACGCTGACCATTGTGGCGACCGCCGTGCGCACGGCGATCAGTTTGAACCTCATTGATCGGATGATCATCGCATTTGGTACTGCCGCAGCCAGATCAAGTGGGATACGAAGCGCAAGCACCGGCAAGATGGCCGCGATATTGGAATCCCCCATCAGGGTTGCCATGGGTGTAGCCCACACAACAAATGGTACAAAACAGACGACCCCGAAACCCAACGTCAGCCAAAATACACTGTCCGCATGGGCTTTGGTCAGTAATTTGCGCTGCACCAGCGCCTCGCCGAATGCGATGGGTGTGAACGCGATGACCGTCATCACCACGCTGCTTGCCAGCCCCACCAGACCAAAATCCGCAGGCGACAGAAACATCGCGCTGACAAAGAAAACAACTGCCGAGCTGATTGTGGGGATCAGCGTTTGCAACGACGACCACAACACACCGGCAATTGCCAGTGCGGACCGGCCATTGGTCAGATGTGGATGGTAGGTATCGGATACCGGCTTGGTAATACTGGGCGTGGTCATCGGTCGGCCATCAGTTTGACGCCGCCAGAGTGGTCTGGTCCACAAGTGACACCTCGATCACATCGCCCGGCAGCAGAACAGTCGCCTTGTCCGCATCAAGTGTTTCGCTGACGCCGCGAGTACGCGTGATCGTATAGCTTATCTCTGCGGTCAGCGGGTCCAGACCGGGCAATTGTCCGACCTGCAACCCCGCGGCTGCAGACAACAGGGCATATTGTGATGCCAGCTGCGCATCGATCTGGGCAATATTGGCTTCGACCTGTTGAAGGGTTGTTGCATTCTCTTCATCGCGCAGGGCCAACAACAAGCCTTCATTGCGCTCAAGATCTTGCATTTGCTGCTGCGCGAAAACGACCGCGCGTTCGATATCCAACAAGCGGCTTTCCAAGTCAGTCACATAGCTTTCGCGCTCGAACACACGGACGGGTGCGACAAGCCCACGTTCAACAAGGTCCTTTTCGCGTTGTAATTCCGCCTGGCCCGCTTCGACCTGCGCGCGGCTTTTTTCCAGTTTGACTTCCAGTACCGCGGTTGCTTCTGCCAATGACGCGCGGGCTCGGGCAAGCGACCTGAGTTCGTGATCATAGCGGGCGTTGCGCGCCTGCAAGATAGCGTCTTCCGCCGCCCACGCCTCTGGATCAATATCAGAGAGGTCCGGTGCGGCGTCGCCACCACCGATTTCCAACAACAAACGTTCCCGCTTGGCTGTCAAAAACATCAGTTCACGCTGTAGCGCGTTGATGGACCCTCGCGCGCTCAGGAAATTGCGTTCTTGGCCGTCGATCGGATCGGCCGCCCCTGCACCACCGGCCAGTGACATGGCCATCTGCACCGTCATGCCCGGCGCAAATGGATGAACGCCAGGGTTTTCAACCTGACCGCTGACATAAATGGGAGCATATGTGCCTACACTGACACCCGCCTTGGCCGATTGACCAATACCGACATAGCCCACCATTGCCGTTTCTATGGCTTGTGCAATCTCGCCCGGCGTGCGGTCAGCAACGTCTATTGCGCCCGCCATCGGTAGCAGAACGACTCCATCGGCACCCACCGGATAGTCGCCTGATACACCAGGCATATCGCTGACGACCGCATTCAGTTCGTCCCAGACAGCGACACGGACGCTGAGGATATCATTCGTGCCGACGCGATATGCCTCGGCCCAAGCCGCAACCGGTAGCAGAAGCGCCAAAAGGCAGGCAATAGAACGCGTCATAGGCATATGTCGTCCAACCATCATTTCGCGCGCACGTCAGTACGATCCTCGGGACCCGATGACGGCCGGGATCGTGCGCATGATAATCCAAAGGTCAGTGATCAATGACCAGTTTTGAACATATTGCGTGTCAAGCTTTATTCTTTGATCATAGGATGTATCGCTGCGGCCACTGACCTGCCAAAGTCCCGTGATCCCCGGACGCGTGCACAGATATTGTGCAGCGGCAGAGCCATACATCTTCAATTCGTCCAACACGACTGGACGCGGACCAACGATGCTCATGTCACCTTTCAGCACATTGATGATCTGAGGCAGCTCATCGACGCTGTAGGCCCGAAGAACCGCGCCAAGGCGGGTGACGCGCGGATCGTCGCGCAGCTTGCGATTACGCACCCATTCTTCGCGCTCATGGGGATGATCTGCAAGGTATTCGGCCAGAACGGCATCGCCGTCAGTGACCATGGATCGAAATTTCCAACACCGAAAACTACGGCCATTATAGCCAATGCGTTTGTGCCCATAAAGCACCGGGCCCGGGGACACCAATTTTATCGCCACAGCGACAAAAATGAACAACGGGGCGAGCAGGATCAAAGCGAGCAAGGCCACACAGAAATCAAACAACCGCTTCGACGCCCCACCCACGACCGAATGTTCAGAAGCCAGGTGGGTCTGGTTGGTACTAAGACCGGACCCATGCGGCCCTTTTTCGTCAAACGGCGTAAAGCCTATGGTTTCCATTATCGGCATCTTTCATTTCCTCACTTCGGACGGAGCGAATATTTCTAAGGCTTACAGGGTAATTTTCAGTTGCAGCATTTAATCCTTGGATTGTGCAAATTCGGCAAGAAGTTGCCTTGGTCGTTTGGCATCTGAGACATGACATGCATCCTATTTGCGCATTTCAACAGAGTTACGCTTAACATCGCGCAAATTTTTTGTTCAATTTCAAACCATTGACACCATTGCCGGATTTTCGCGCGCCCGGTGTCGGAAATACGCCGATGCGATGGATCGGCAGACCTCCAAATTGCGCAATTTTGGCAAAAATACGCTTGATTCTGCGTTGCAGCATTAAGACTTGCACGGCACGCT
>CBDTVH010000312.1:0-3690 GCA_965363665.1 uncultured Yoonia sp.
CAGAACCGCCTCCCACACTCGAAGCTCGTCACGGTTGCGTAGACCGTTCATGTCTTCTGGCCCGTCAAAGACCGGCGGTGTGGCAGAGAAAGCGAATATGGAAAGTGCCGCGCCATCAGGAAGCGTAATGGGAACGATCCAATGCCCGGTCGATGAGACGCGCAAGACGTCCTGTGCTGCGGCGCTTGGAAAGGGATTGCCTGCAACCTCGGGCAAGGTCGCGCCCGGCACGTCCTTCCAAAGCGTGCGTGTCAGATCCGTGACCTGCACCTCATTAATGGGAAATCGCGACAGAATAGCCATGCCACCATCGCCCGCAAAGCGGCCGTAACCATGCCCGTCACGCGCATCGCCCAAACGGCCATTGCCATCAAGATCAAGACCAGTTGCAAGGCCCGCGTTCGGCTCCAACGCAAAGCTGTGCGGGTAAGCAGGCACAAAGCCCCCCGCAAATTCCTTCAGCGCAAGGCGATCATGATCAAAGTCGAAGTCGGTAAGCACCAGGATATCGGGGCTGATCAAAGCAACGATCTGCTGGATCGCTGCAATTTGCCGATCCTCGCCGCGTTGAATATCCCGCAGCAGCAATCCGGGGCCATCACGGCTCAGGGGGGCTGAAAACGTGGCAATCCGATAGGTGTCAGCCTGCGCCGCACCTGCCAGACAGCTGGCGATCAGTAGGTAGCACTGTGGGTTGGGCCGGGGCGATCGTAGGCTTTTCTGCGCTGCACCTCGATCATTTGCGCAACCCGGCTGAGGGCGACGCCGCGCATCAGAATACTGGCTGGCAAGAATGCCCATGCTGAGACCGTCCAAATCAAAGTCTGCGGGTTATCAAGGTTGATCGGCGTTCCAAGCGCCGCAACCAGTTTGACCACCGCTGGCACCAAGAAAGGCAGCAAGAACCCTAAGATAATGTTAACGCGGCCATCACGCTGCAATCGCTTGACCACATCGCCGCCTGCCGTGGGGTCAAAGGTCGGTAGATTGATCCAGACATTGAAAGCCCCGGTGCGGCGCGGCCAGTGATAAAGACGCAGCAGGATAACGAACCAGATGACGGAAAAGACAGAAACAAGATAGCTTAGTCCTGCGGCATCGCGCAGGTGCTGGATCACACGCGCATCGGTCCCGTCGGGCATCATGATGACCATCAGCCGTACCGGGGAATAGGGAAAGTCGATTGCTTGACCGATCACATTTCCGCTGTTCTGAAAATACGCAGATAGCGCGGTCGGGGACTCGACGCCTTTGAAGATCATCGAAAGACAGAATACGGTCGCAAAAAGCGCCGAAAAGCGCACGCGATTGAACGGTGGCGCATCGCGGAATTCTACAAGGCTGGGGCTGTTGGAGCTGTATTCAACAATCGTGAACAAAGCCCCAAAGATCGCAACAAGGACGATGATCTGCGCATTTTCTGACCCTGAAGTCGGCAGCAACAGATAGGGCATGATGATAAGCATCACGACCATCACGGCTCTCACCAATGCTGCGGGCAATCGGGCTAACACTGCACATCATCCTTTATTGGGCCATCACCTGCGTTGCACATCACGTCCCGGCGGCCCGCGCTATACAACGCGCTTCCTTATTATTAAGACAATTCTCAACAAATCCAGTCCTCTGCATCAACCATTGCTGGCATGAAACAAATAATACTACACATATTGGCCACAAAGTGATGCGGGAATGTCACCTTAGCGGCGTATTTAAGGCACTAGACATCGGTACAAGGGCCGCCTTGCGACGAAGCGGCCCTTGCAAGGCATTTACGACGGTTTTCAAACCCACGGACGCGCGGCACTTGCTGCGGCCTCGTAGGTGTCAATGGCCGCAGCTTTTTCCATGGTCAGGCCAATGTCATCCAGGCCGTTCATCAGGCAGTGCTTTTTGAACGCGTCGACTTCGAAGTGAAAGGTTTCACCGTCCGAAGACGTGACAGTTTGCGCTTCCAGATCAACTTCAATCCGGGCGTTCGATCCCTTTTCGGCGTCTTTCATCAGCACATCGACCTGTTCCTGCGGCAAGGCGATCGGCAAGATGCCGTTCTTGAAGCAGTTGTTATAGAAGATGTCCGCATAGCTCGGCGCGATCACGCAGGTGATTCCGAAATCAGCGATCGCCCAAGGGGCATGCTCGCGCGATGACCCACAGCCGAAATTCTCGCCTGCCACAATGATTTGCGCATCGCGATACTGAGGTTTGTTCAGCACGAAATCAGGAATTTCGTTGCCATCATCGTCATAGCGCATCTCGTCAAACAGGTTCACGCCGAGGCCAGAGCGTTTGATCGTCTTCAGGAACTGCTTTGGAATGATCATATCGGTGTCGATATTGACCAGTGGCAGGGGTGCGGCGATACCGCTGAGTTTGGTGAACTTTTGCATTACATCATCTCCCGCACGTCGGTCAGTTTACCGGTAATAGCTGCGGCAGCCGCCATCTGTGGCGACATCAGGTGGGTACGTCCACCCCGCCCTTGCCGCCCTTCGAAGTTGCGGTTCGATGTGGCTGCGCAACGCTCGCCCGGCGCCAGTTGGTCAGGGTTCATCGCAAGGCACATGGAACAACCCGCAAGCCGCCATTCAAAGCCCGCGTCAATGAAGATTTGCGCAAGCCCCTCTTCTTCGGCCTGGGCCCGGACAAGGCCAGAACCGGGCACGACCATCGCCCGCAATCCGTCTTTCTTTTTCTTACCCTTCAGGATCGCAGCAGCAGCGCGCAGATCTTCTATGCGCCCATTCGTGCAGGATCCGATAAATACAGTATCAATCTTGATCTCGGACAGCGGCGTGCCGGGCTTGAGGTCCATGTAATCGAGCGAGCGTTGCGCCGCACCAACCTTGCCACCCTCGAAATCATCAGCAGAAGGGACAGTTGCGGTGATCGGCAGCACGTCTTCGGGCGATGTGCCCCATGTGACGACAGGGGCGATGTCTTCGCCTTTCAGCGTCACGACCTTGTCGAAATGCGCGCCCTCGTCGGTGTAGAGCGTGCGCCAGTATGCTTCGGCTGCTTCCCATGCCGCACCCTTTGGTGCGTGCGGGCGACCCTTGCAGTATTCGTAGGTCTTTTCGTCCGGCGCAATCAAGCCAGCGCGCGCACCACCTTCAATCGCCATGTTGCAAACCGTCATCCGGCCTTCCATGGACAGATCGCGGATCGCTTCGCCGCAATACTCGATGACATAGCCGGTGCCGCCAGCGGTACCAGTCGCGCCAATGACAGAAAGCGTGATGTCCTTGGCCGTTACCCCGGGGCGCAACTTGCCCGTGATCTCGACCTTCATGTTCTTGGACTTCTTCTGGATCAGCGTTTGTGTGGCCAGAACATGCTCAACCTCGGATGTACCGATGCCGTGGGCCAGCGCACCAAAGGCACCGTGGGTCGCCGTGTGGCTGTCGCCGCATACCACGGTCATGCCCGGCAGGGTCCAACCCTGCTCTGGCCCGACGATATGCACGATGCCCTGACGCACGTCGGACACAGGGTAATAGTGGATGCCGAATTCCTTGGCGTTGCTGTCAAGGGCGGCCACCTGAATGGCGCTGTCCTCTGTCATGTTCTTGGGATCATCGCGGCCCGGCGTCGTGGGCACGTTGTGATCCGGCACGGCGATGGTTTTCTCTGGCGCGCGGACCTTGCGGCCTGCCATACGCAGCCCTTCAAAGGCTTGGGGGCTGGTTA
>CBDTVH010000313.1:0-3651 GCA_965363665.1 uncultured Yoonia sp.
CAGCCTGAAATATGTTCTGGATAATCTTGCGGAACTGGTCGTGAAAGAGGTGCACGGCTCTGGCGGCTACGGCATGTTGGTCGGTCCTGCCGCCAGCAAAAAGGAACTATCCGCCTTTGCCGCCAAGCTGCGCAGATCACCGTCGAACTATATCGCCCAGCCGACGCTATCGCTTTCAACGGTGCCGATCTTTACCAAGAAGGGCCTCGCGCCGCGGCACGTGGATTTGCGTCCCTTCGCACTGGTATCACCCAATGAGATGAACATCACCCCCGGCGGCCTGACGCGTGTGGCCTTGAAGGCAGGATCACTGGTTGTGAATTCAAGCCAGGGCGGCGGCACCAAAGACACCTGGGTTTTGGAGGACTAGCGACATGCTTGGGAAAACCGCAGGTGGCATCTATTGGATGTTCCGCTTTCTTGAGCGGAGCGAGAATACCGCCCGTTTGATCGAGGCCGGGTTCCGCATTGCCCTGACCAAATCCAAAGACCCCGCATCAGAGTGGAAATCGGTGCTGACGACGGCGGGTGTTCGCAGCAATTACGACCAGAAGTACGACAGCTATACCGTCAGTCATGCGCTGGATTTTCTGCTGCGCGATCGCGATAATCCGTCCAGTGTCATGTCCTCGATCGAGAATGCACGCACCAACGCACGTATGGTCCGCACCGCCCTGACCACCGAGGTTTGGGAAGCTGTCAACGAAAGCTGGATGGCCATGAAGGTTGCACTGAAGTCACCGGTCACCGAAACCAAGCTGCCGGCTGTGCTGGCCGAAATCCGTCGTCACACTGCACTGGTGCGTGGTGCCGTCCATGGGACCATGTTGCGCAATGACATATTTGATTTTACGCAGATCGGTATCGCCTTGGAGCGGGCGGATAACACCGCGCGTATCATCGACGTAAAATACTATACGCTGCTGCCGTCAGCCAGCTACGTGGGTTCCACGCTGGACAATGTGCAGTGGGAAACGATCCTGCGGTCAGTTTCGGCGCATCGGTCTTTCCGGTGGCTCAACAGCGATGACATTTCGCCAGCCAGCATTGCCGATTTCCTGATATTCGACAGTCGCTTTCCGCGCTCTTTGTCATTTTGCAGCCGCCTTTTGGAAGATAATCTGGGCTATCTTGCCAAAGACTATAAGTCCCGACTGCCAAGTCACGATTTGATTGATGCCCAGCGCAACATGCTACGGGACCATGACATCGCGTCGGTCTTCGAAGCAGGGCTGCATGATTTCATTTTGTCGTTCATCCAAGAAAACAACGCACTTGGGCTGCAAATCGAACAAGACTACAGGTTTGTGGGGTAGATAACGAAACCATGAAACTTCGCATTCAACACACCACCAAATATTCCTACGACGCCCCGGTCTCTTACGGTCTGCAACAAGTTCGTCTGATACCATGCACCTCAAAGCATCAAACAGTGCATGATTGGAACGTGACGATTTCAGGCGGTGCGACCGAGCTTGAATTTGATGACCAGTACGGGAACAAGACTCTGCTGGTAAAAGCGGATGTCGCTGCGACGGAAGTGTCCGTCGATGTTGCTGGTGAGGTCGAAACGCACACCTCTGACGGCATTTTTGGCAAGGTCTATGGCGCTGCCCCGCTCTGGCACTTTTGCCAAGGCACACCCCGCACCCACGCGGGAAAGGGCGTCAAACACCTTGCAAAGACCGTTTTGAAGGCACCGGATACGCTTGACGGTCTACATGCTTTGTCACGCGCGATCATTGACGCAGCCCCCTATAGCACGACCGGCACCGATGCTGGCACAACCGCGGAAGAGGCACTTGCCGCCGGTGCAGGTGTCTGCCAGGACCATGCGCAAATCTTCGCCTCTGCGGCGCGTGTTGCGGGAATACCGGCGCGCTATGTCAGTGGCTATCTGATGATGAACGACCGCGTTGATCAGGACGCCAGCCACGCATGGGCCGAGGCACATCTGGATGGTCTGGGATGGGTCGGATTTGACGTCTCGAACGGTATCTGCCCCGATGAACGCTATGTCCGGATCGCAACCGGCCTCGATTCCCGTGACGCATCGCCCATTACAGGCGTCAGATTGGGGTCCGCAAACGAGTCCATGATTGTGTCGCTGCAAGTTCAGCAATAGATACGCGTCAGAATACCGCTGTTTTTGGCGCACACACTGGATGATTAAATGACTTATTGCGTTGGACTTCGCCTGAACAAGGGCCTTGTCTTTATGTCCGATACCCGCACGAATGCAGGCGTCGACAACTTTTCCGTGACACGAAAGATGTTCACCTGGGATGTACCGGACGACCGGGTCATCACGGTCATGACCGCAGGTAATCTGGCCACCACGCAGGCCCTGATCAGCTTGCTCGACGAACGGTCAAAGATCGTGTCGGAACGCAATCCCACGATCATGGAATTGCCAACGATGTTTCAGGTCGCCCGGACGGTGGGTGAGACGTTGCGCGAAGTGATCGAACAAAGCGGTCCTGACGGGCAGGAATCTGCGTCAAAGTTCAAAGCAACCGTTATTCTGGGTGGTCAGATCAAAGGCGGCAAGCCAACGATTTTCATGATATATCCCGAAGGCAATTTCATCGAAGTGACTGACGACAACCCGTTCTTTCAAATTGGTGAAACCAAATATGGCAAACCAATTCTGGTACGGGCCTATGACCCTGAGATGAGTTTCGAGGACGCTATCAAGCTGTTGCTGGTGTCGTTTGATTCAACGATCAAGGCCAACCTGTCTGTCGGGCTACCGTTGGATATACAGACCTATACTGCTGATAGCTTTGAGGTCTCGGACAAGCCGCGGATTGAAGCAGATGATCCATATTATCTGACAGTTTCAAGCAGTTGGGGTGAGGCGCTGCGCAATGCGCTGACGCAATTGCCAAGCTACAAGGCTGATTGATCCGACCGTCTGTTAGCGTTCGGCTTACTTTGGATATCACGTCATACACCAAGAAAAAAAGGCCCCCGCAATGCGAGGGCCTTTTTCATTTCTCGTAAACGTCGCTTACGCGTCGTCGCCTTCCGGCGTTTCAACCGTATCAGCAAAGACCTGATCGTCTGACGACGCATCTGCCATCTCCATCGGAGCGGCAAGGCGCGCTGCCTCTTCAGCCTCCTCACGGCGGGCTTCGATCACGACGTTGTCGCGATCAGCGGCCACACGGCGAACCTGCTGAGTTGCACCACCGGTACCGGCTGGGATCAGACGGCCCACGATGACGTTCTCTTTCAGACCGATCAGCTTGTCGCGCTTGCCTTGCACGGAAGCTTCGGTCAGAACGCGTGTCGTTTCCTGGAACGACGCGGCAGAGATGAACGAACGGGTCTGCAACGACGCTTTGGTGATACCCAACAAGATCGGCTCGCCTGTCGCAGGGCGGTCGCCCCGTGCCAGTGCCTTGGCGTTGGCTTCATCAAATTCAGCCTTATCGACGTTCTCGCCCTTCAGCAGAACGGTGTCACCACTGTCCTGAATCTCCCACTTCTGGAGCATCTGGCGCACGATGACTTCGATGTGCTTGTCGTTGATCTTCACGCCCTGCAAACGGTACACGTCCTGCACTTCGTCGATCATATAGTCCGCAAGGGCCTCGACCCCCATAACCGCAAGAATATCGTGCGGGGCTGGGTTGCCGTCCATGA
>CBDTVH010000314.1:0-3616 GCA_965363665.1 uncultured Yoonia sp.
AACGCAGGCATTCGTTTCGTCACCGAACTTTGCAAAATGCGCGCCTTCGTCGAATTGTGGGATGAGATTTGCGCAACACGCTACGGCGTCGAAGATGCCAAATACCGCCGCTTCCGGTATGGCGTACAAGTCAATTCACTTGGGTTGACCGAACAGCAGCCCGAAAACAACGTCTACCGTATTCTGCTGGAAACACTCGCCGTCACATTATCCAAAAACGCCCGGGCACGCGCCGTGCAATTGCCCGCATGGAACGAAGCACTTGGCCTGCCACGCCCGTGGGATCAGCAGTGGTCGCTACGGATGCAGCAGATTCTGGCCTACGAAACTGACTTGCTGGAATTCGACGATCTGTTCGACGGCAATCCCGCAATTGACCGCAAAGTGAATGAACTGAAAGACGGGGCGCGTGCTGAATTGGCGCAAATTGACGGGATGGGCGGGGCCGTTGGGGCGATCGCCTATATGAAATCGCGCCTGGTCGAAAGCAATGCTGCCCGTATCGGTGGCATCGAAAAAGGCGAAACGATCGTCGTCGGTGTCAATAAATGGCAAAGCGGCGAATCCTCACCGCTGACCGCGGGCGAAGATGCAATCATGGTGTCGGACCCAGAGGCCGAAGCCGATCAGCTACGCCGTCTGCATGCATGGAAAGCCGACCGTGATGATGCGGGCGTGAAAAAGGCGTTAACCGCCCTGCGTACCGCCGCCCAGGACGGCAGCAACATCATGCCCCCGTCAATCGCCTGCGCACGTGCAGGGGTAACAACAGGCGAATGGTCCGACGTGATCCGTAACGTTTTCGGACAATACCGCGCGCCAACAGGCGTCAGCAGCAACCCCTCCAACCGCACCGAGGGGCTTGAAGACCTGCGCGATCAGGTCGATCTGGTCAGCGCCGCGCTGGGGCGCCGCCTGAAATTCCTTGTGGGCAAGCCGGGGCTTGATGGGCACTCAAACGGGGCGGAACAAATCGCAGCGCGGGCCCGCGATTGCGGTATGGATATCGACTACGAAGGCATTCGCCTGACGCCCGAAGAAATCGTGACAGCGGCCCGGAACGGCGATGTCCATGTCATCGGGCTTTCGATTCTTTCGGGGTCGCATATTCCGCTGGTGCGTGATGTCATGGAACGCATTCGCGCTGCGGGGCTGACCCATATTCCCGTGATTGCAGGTGGCATTATTCCAGAAGACGACGCGACCGAACTGCGGGCCATGGGTGTCGCACGCGTTTATACGCCAAAAGACTTTGAATTGAACAAGATCATGGAAGATATCGTCACGCTGGTCGATCCACGTTCCGTCGCAGCCGAGTAATAGGCAAGAATTGTGCTTTAGGACAGTTTTCGAAATTTGAACGTGAACCGGTTGACCATGAGTGATATGAGAAGCTCTGTCATACGGAGCGTAGCATATGAAATATGATCTCAAATCAATGACTCGCAAAGAGTTGGAGAAACTAAGGTCCAATGTCGAAAAGGCTTTGGAAAAGCTGGCCGAGAAAGAAAAAAAGGCCGCGCTTGCCGCTGCTGAAAAGGCAGCGTCTGCACATGGGTATTCGCTGGCTGAGATTACAGGTAATGCGCCAATAAAAAAGACGCGTAAAACCAAAATGCGTGCAAAAACGATTTCGCAGCCAAAATTTAAAAACCCGGCAGACCCAAATCAAACCTGGACTGGCAAAGGTCGGCAGCCTGAATGGTTCAAAGCCGCGATCAAGGCGGGAACATCCCCTGACGCAATGGAAATCTAGCTTTCCCCTTTTGGTGAGTGGTCGTAGGCTTGACGGCAAACCTTCAGGAGACTGCAAATGACAATCCACATTGGTGCCAAAAAGGGCGATATCGCCCCAACCGTTCTGATGCCGGGCGACCCATATCGCGCGAAATGGGCAGCCGAGACATTTCTGAAGGATGCCCGCTGCGTGAACGAAGTTCGCGGGATGCTGGGCTTTACGGGCACATGGCAAGGACACCCCGTGACTATTCAGGGGTCGGGCATGGGCATGCCCTCGCTTTCGATCTACGCCAATGAACTGATCAAGGATTATGACGTCCAGACCCTGATCCGCATCGGATCATGCGGGGGGATGCAAAAAGATGTCCGTATCCGGGATGTAATTTTGGCAATGACCGCATCGACCCTTTCAACCCCGTCTCGCGGCATATTCAAGGAGCTGAACTTTGCGCCGTGCGCGGACTATGGGTTGCTGTCGGCAGCGCAGCAGGCGGCCGAAGCAAAGGGGGTACCAACGCATGTTGGCGGTATCTACTCTTCAGACGTTTTCTATGATGAACGGCCTGATCTGAACGAGCAGATGATGCGCCACGGCATCCTTGGTGTCGAAATGGAAGCGGCAGAACTCTATAACCTTGCCGCGCGCCACGGTCGGCGGGCATTGGCTGTCCTCACAGTAAGCGACCACTTGATCACTCACGAAGCCTTGCCGACCGAGGACCGTGAAAGGTCATTCGGTGACATGGTCGAAATCGCACTTTCAGCTGCATTCGCGTAAATCTGAAAAGGGGCTTTGCCCCCGGCCCGTTGGGCCTCCCCCAGGATATTTATGGGCCAATAATAACAGGTTATTAACTTTGTGACCTGATATTCATGCTGCGGAACAGGCGGGGACGCCGATGACCGTGGCCGGTAATGACCGGAGGGGTTCGTCTGAACAAGGCGGGCCCCTTTTTGTTATTATGGGCCCGGAAATATCCTCGGGGGGAGCGCAGCGGGGGGCAGACAGCCCCCCTCTTTGATCACCAATTGTGAAGCCGCTACTGTCAGACCACCCGTTCGACCATCATGCCTTTGATATGCGCGATCGCTTTGGCAGGGTTTAACCCCTTCGGACACGTCTTGGCGCAGTTCATGATGGTATGACAGCGGTACAGCTTGAAGGGGTCTTCCAACTGGTCCAAACGCTCACCGGTCGCTTCGTCACGGCTGTCAATGATCCAGCGATATGCATGCAGCAATGCGGCTGGTCCAAGGTACCTGTCACCATTCCACCAGTATGACGGGCAGGAGGTTGAACAACAGGCGCACATGACACACTCATAAAGGCCGTCCAGCTTCTTGCGGTCGTCAATCGACTGCTTCCATTCCTTTGCGGGCCGATTTGTTTTGGTTTCAAGCCAGGGCATGATTGACGCATGCTGCGCATAGAAGTGTGTCAGATCAGGGATCAGGTCCTTGATCACGGGCATATGCGGCAGTGGATAGATCTTGATATCGCCCTTGATCTCCTCCATCCCATAGATGCAGGCCAGCGTATTGATCCCATCAATATTCATCGCGCAAGACCCGCAAATCCCTTCGCGACACGAGCGGCGGAACGTCAGCGTCGGGTCAATCTCATTCTTGATCTTGATCAGCGCATCCAGAACCATCGGGCCACAGCTATCCATATCGACAAAATACGTATCCAGCTGCGGGTTCTGTCCATCATCAGGATTCCAACGGTAAATCTGCACCTTACGCAGATTTGTGGCACCCTCTGGCTTTGGCCAGGTCTTGCCCACGGTCATGCGGGAGTTCTTGGGGAGTGTGAGTTGTACCATAAGCTGTTCCAAATCCACAAATATTCGTATGCTTCTGCTTTGGCAAAGAC
>CBDTVH010000315.1:0-3613 GCA_965363665.1 uncultured Yoonia sp.
CTGGCGCAGTAGCAGCGACTTGGCAAGGGGTCGGGGCCAAAGGCGGATGCGAGGGTGAGCCGTCTCTTCTTATGCCATATTCTTAACAATTTCAGGTTGTACCGGTTGGAGGCTGTGCTAGACCAAAGGGGTTGCTGTATATGGAAGTTGTCGTTCTGATTGCCGTTTTGGTTTTGTTTCTTGTCGTTAAACGGCACGCGAATCCAACACCGCCACCGCAGATTTCTTCTGTTCCTTCGACACGGCGAACAAGGGTGGAACCGCCCCCTTTTGATCAAAAAACTGGGACGCACCTTCCCGAACCTGAGACATTGAAGGGGGCTGCCTATGTAATTGACGGTGACTCGATTGTCATAAACAAGACGCAGGTCAGATTGTACGGCGTAGACGCTCCAGAGATGAACCACCCCTACGGCAAGAAGGCAAAATGGGCGCTTGTGGCGATGTGCAAGGGTCAGACGATCCGAGCCGAAATCACGGATCGCGATACGCATGGACGCACTGTGGCCAAGTGTTTTTTGCCCGATGGACGTGACCTGTCGGCCGAGATGGTCAAGCAGGGGCTTGCGATTGATTGGCCCAAATTCTCTGGTGGTGATTACGGGGCGCTTGAAATTGAAGATGCACGCAAGAAGATGTGGCTGGCTGATGCTCGCCAAAAGGGGCGCATGCATGTGTGGGACCAGTTCGATGCGCGCCAGAAGTCAAAAAACTGAGCCTTCACAATCCGAGTAGACGCACTTCCGTTGACCTGCTATCCCATCGCCATGAAGAACACCCGCACCATTACCTGCTGCATTATTATCTGCTGACATCTGTCGCGGGTTGCTCTTTCACGTTTCAAATCAAAACTGAACTTGGTAAGCCCGCGGCGTAAACCTGCGCGAGGCATCCATGACGACCATCCGCCTGAACAACACAAAGACCCGCAAACGCGAGGACTTTGTCCCGATTGATCCGCAAGACGTGCGTTTGTACCTGTGCGGCCCAACGGTTTATGACCGCGCACATATCGGCAACCTGCGTCCGTCGCTGGTGTTTGACGTGTTGTTTCGCTTGCTGAAAGAGGTCTATGGGCCGGAGCATGTGACCTATGTGCGCAACTTCACGGACGTCGATGACAAGATCAACGCCCGCGCCGCTGAGACGGGCCGTGCGATTGGTGACATCACAGCCGAGACGATCCAGTGGTATCACGATGATCTGGACGCCGTCGGCTTGCAGCGCCCCACGCACGAGCCGCGCGCGACCGCGCATATTCCGCAAATGATCGCGATGATCGCCGATTTGATTGCCAAGGATCACGCCTATGTCGCGGAAGGCCATGTGCTTTTTGCCGTGGATAGTTATGCGGAATATGGTGCGCTCTCTGGTCGTTCAATCGACGATATGATTGCCGGTGCGCGGGTCGAAGTCGCCCCTTACAAGCGCAATCCGATGGATTTTGTATTGTGGAAGCCTTCGGGTGACGGTGTGCCGGGGTGGGACAGCCCGTGGGGTTACGGCCGCCCCGGTTGGCACATTGAATGCTCGGCCATGAGCCATGAATTGCTGGGGATCAGCTTTGACATTCACGGCGGCGGCAATGATCTGCTGTTTCCCCATCATGAGAATGAGATCGCGCAATCGGCTTGTGCCCATCCGCATGGTGAATTCGCCCGCTACTGGGTGCACAATGAGATGTTGCAGGTCGAGGGCAAGAAGATGTCCAAATCCTTGGGCAATTTCTTTACGATCCGTGATCTGTTGGATCAGGGCATACAGGGCGAGGTGATCCGTCTCGTCATGCTCGGCACCCATTACGGCAAGACCATGGACTGGACCGAGGCGCGCCGCGCTGAGGCCGAGGGAACTTTGCGCAAATGGTACGGTATCCTGCATGGGCATGGGTTCGGACCCGAGTTGATTGCGGCACTTGAGGCCGAGGGCAAATGGCAACCGGACGCCGAATTCATCGGCGTGCTGGCCAATGACCTGAACACCTCGGGCGCATTGGCACGCTTGCACGTCTTGGCCAAAGGCAAAACACCGGTTGCATTGGCAGGCTTTGCCTATGGGTTGCAGATGCTGGGACTGGTCAAGGTCTGGTCCGCGATCCCGCAGTTCGACGGGGGCGAGGCTGGCGCTGGTGTGGCCCCCGCGATTGCGGCGCGGGTGGATGCCTTGCTGGCAGATCGGGCAGCGGCGCGTGCGGCCAAGGATTGGGGCCGCGCGGATGAGGTGCGAGACATCCTGACCGACGCGGGCGTGCAGGTCACCGACGTGGGCGGGCAGGCGACCTGGGTGCCGGGGCCTGACTTTGACGCGGCCAAGCTGGAGGGGCTGTAATATGGGTAAAGAGCGCCTTTACCTTTTCGACACCACTCTGCGTGATGGTGCGCAGACCCAAGGCGTTCAGTTTTCCGCCGGTGAAAAGCATCAGATTGCTGCCGTTCTGGACGCACTGGGGCTTGATTACATCGAAGGCGGCTGGCCCGGCGCCAACCCGACCGATACCGAATTCTTCGCCAGCCCACCCAAGACAAAAGCGACCTTTACGGCCTTCGGCATGACCAAGCGCAATGGTCGTTCGGCCGAGAACGACGATGTGCTGGCGGCGGTGATGAACGCCGGCACGCCTGCGGTGTGTCTGGTGGGAAAGGCGCATGATTTTCATGTGACGACCGCTTTGGGCATCAGCCTTGAGGACAATATCGCAAACCTCTCTGCCAGCTTTTCCCACATCAAGGCGCAGGGCCGCGAGGGGCTGTTTGATGCCGAACATTTCTTTGACGGCTACAAGGCGAACCCCGACTATGCCTTGCAGGCCATTCACGCCGCCTATGATGCAGGCGCGCGCTGGATCGTGCTGTGTGATACCAACGGCGGGGTGCTGCCCCACGAAGTGTCTGATATTGTGACCGCAGTGATCGCAAGCGGCATCCCCGGTGATCATCTGGCGATCCATACCCATAACGATACCGAAAATGCTGTGGCCAATACGCTTGCCGCCGTCTTGGCCGGTGCCCGGCAGGTGCAGGGCACGCTGAATGGTCTGGGCGAGCGGTGCGGCAACGCCAACCTCACGACGCTGATCCCGACATTTCTGCTAAAGGAACCCTACGCCAGCATGTTCGAAACAGGTGTGTCGCTGGAGGCTTTGAAGGGCCTACGCAAGGCGTCGCGTATGCTGGACGATATTCTCAACCGGGTGCCTGCCAAACAGGCGCCTTATGTTGGGGCTTCCGCCTTTGCGCATAAATCGGGACTACACGCCAGCGCGATTGCTAAAGACCCCGCGACCTACGAACATATTGACCCCGCAGCGGTGGGCAACAGCCGTGTCGTGCCGATGTCCAATCAGGCGGGGCAGTCCAATCTGCGCGCGCGCCTGTTGGATGCGGGGTTGGAGGTCGCGGCGGATGATCCGGCCTTGCCCCGCATTGTCGAGCGGATCAAGGAGCGCGAGGCAGAGGGATATTCCTACGACACCGCGCAGGCCAGTTTCGAACTGCTGGCGCGCGAAGAGCTGGGCACGCTTCCACGTTTCTTTGAGGTCAAACGCTATCGCGTCACCGTTGAGCGGCGCAAAGACAAGCGCAACCGGATGGTCTCGATCTCGGAGGCTGTGGTC
>CBDTVH010000316.1:0-3597 GCA_965363665.1 uncultured Yoonia sp.
AAGTATTCGTCCTGGCTATAGCCGTTCTCTTCCAATTCGTCGCGGGCCAGCATGTAGCTGTCAAACTGAACCCCGTGATCGACGTATTCATAGCCCCAGTACCACTGATAGCCGGTCACTTTGATGGTAATGTCCGCCTCGGGAATTTCCTGTTGCTTGAACAAGACAGGCAATGAAAACGCGCCGATGAAGACCAGGATCACGACCGGAACAACGGTCCAAGCCACCTCAAGCGGTGAGTTGTGCGTGAATGTCGCAGGCTCTGCGTTCTTTTTGTGATTATAGCGGATCGCGACCCATGCCAGCAGTGCGGTCACAAAAAGTGTGATCGCCGTGATGATCACCAACAAAAGGTTGTCCAGCCAATGCACATCCCGGGCCAGTTCCGTCACAGCCGGCTGAAAACCCATGGCGCCATCAGTCGGACGGCCCACAATTTCAAGATCCTGATCAATCTGCTGTGCTGTCGCCGCAGACCCGGCCATCACAAGGCCCGCTGTCGTCCAAAGTGATGTCGCGATGCTATTCAAACGCATATCATACCCTATCATCTTTGCACCTTTTCAGGTGCGTCTGTCTGGCGATTCCATTCAGGCCTAGGCCGGAATCCCATTGTATTCGATGGACCGTGTCCCATATCCTGATGAACAACTCAAGAACTGCAATTGCGTCAAACGGACGCTTTCGCGACAAAAGTCACCCTCGGCCAAGGAAAAATCCATGTCAGCAGACCCGTTTCGCCCGTTTGAGACCAATCTCGATCAGGACACAGCCCTGACGCTGTTGCGCGAGGCGACCGCTGGCGCCGACGATGGTGAGTTGTTCCTTGAGCGTCGCAAATCCGAGGTAATATCCTTTGATGACGGCCGTATCAAAACCGCGAGCTTTGACGCCTCTGAAGGGTTTGGCCTGCGTGCTGTGCGCGGTGAAACGGCCGGCTATGCTCATTCCACCACCATTGATGAACATGCTTTGAAACGTGCCGTTGCGACCGCTCGTTTAGCTGTCGGTGACGGGGGCGGCACGCTGGCGGATGGTCCTGCCGGAACGAACCGCAAGCTTTATTCTGATGATGACCCGATGTTGCAGGCCACCTTCCCAGCCAAGATTGATCTGCTGCGTGAAATTGATGAGTTTGCGCGGACGCTGGACCCCCGTGTCGTTCAGGTGTCAGCAACAGTGGCCGCATCACATCAAGAGGTGCTGATTCTGCGCCCCGAGGGCACGCTGGTCACAGATACGCGCCCGATGTCACGTTTGAACATCAGCGTGATCGTCGAAGAGAATGGCAAGCGCGAAAGCGGTGGCATGGGTGGCGGTGGACGCGCCGGATTGATCGGCCTGATTGGACGTGATCATTGGGAGCCCGTCGCACGCGAGGCGCTGCGCATCGCATTGGTGAACCTTGATGCAGAACCTGCCCCCGCAGGCGTTATGGATGTCGTGCTTGGCCCGGGCTGGCCCGGTATTTTGCTGCATGAGGCGATCGGACATGGGCTTGAGGGCGATTTCAACCGCAAGGGATCAAGCGCTTTTGCCGGGCTGATGGGTCAGCAGATTGCCGCCAAGGGCGTGACTGTGCTCGATGACGGCACGATCCCGGACAGGCGGGGTTCAATCACCGTTGATGACGAAGGCACGCCCAGTGCCAAGAACACGCTGATCGAGGACGGTGTTCTGGTGGGCTATATGCAGGACCGCCAGAACGCCCGCCTGATGGGGGTCGCGCCGACAGGGAACGGACGCCGCGAAAGCTTTGCCCATGCGCCGATGCCGCGGATGACGAACACATACATGCTGGCTGGTGATACGGCGCCAGAGGCGCTGGTTGCCGACCTGAAAGATGGGATTTACGCCGTCGGCTTTGGCGGCGGCCAGGTGGATATCACGAACGGGAAATTCGTGTTCAGCTGTACCGAGGCCTACCGCGTCAGGAACGGCGTTGTGGGTGCGCCGGTCAAAGGTGCTACGCTGATTGGCGATGGCGCAACCGCACTTAAGCAAATTCGCGGCATCGGTAACGATCTGGCACTTGATCCCGGCATTGGGAATTGCGGCAAGGCCGGGCAGTGGGTGCCCGTTGGCGTCGGTCAACCCAGCCTGATGATTGGCGGTCTGACTGTGGGTGGTGCAGCCGCATAAGCGCGGGTTTTGCTTGGGTCGCACGCGAGAAAGCGGCGTTAACCAGACTGTTGCTGATTTCCTTTAAAATCATTTTGCATTGATTCAGAACTCGTTAACCTGTGTCGTTCTATTGTGATCACGCAATATGACGGAGCTTTAGGGATGACCGGAACACAACACTCTTCCAATCACCCCCCACTCCTACCCACCATGGAAGATGACCTGGTCGCCCGGCTCCGTCTATTGCGCTCGCGTCGGGTTGGCGTCGCAACATATCGTCGACTGCTGGCAGAACACGGCAGTGCGGCAGATGCGTTGCTGGCGCTGCCGGCTGTGGCAAAGGCGGCAGGTGTGGCTGATTATGCCATTTGCCCCGAAGGCGTTGTGATGGCAGAACTCAAAGCAGGCAAAGCCGCAGGTGCAGTGCTGCTTGGCGAAGGGTCACCCCAGTACCCAAATGCATTAAGCGATGTTGGCGATGCCCCCCCGCTTTTGTGGGCTTTGGGGGATCCGGCCCTTTTGCAACGCCCCATGATCGCGCTTGTGGGCGCACGCAACGCATCTTCCTTGGGTACGCGCATGGCCAAACGGCTGGCCGAAGACCTGAGCAAGGCGGGTTTCGTTGTCGTTTCGGGTTTGGCGCGTGGCATTGATGCGGCGGCCCACCATGGGGCATTGGCCGATGGCACGATTGCCGTTATGGCGGGGGGCGTTGATATCATCTACCCGGCCGAAAATACGCAACTGGCCCATGACATTGCCAAAAAGGGGCTGCGCCTGTCCGAAATGCCGATGGGCCTGCAACCGCAAGCGCGCCATTTCCCTGTGCGCAACAGAATCATTTCCGGTCTGGCACAAGCCGTCGTCGTGGTAGAAGCTGCGGGAAAATCCGGCAGCTTGATCACCGCGCGCAACGCGCTTGATCAGGGGCGTGATGTCTTGGCGGTACCTGGTCATCCATTCGATGCACGCGCCTGGGGCTGCAACATGCTGATCCGCGACGGTGCGACCCTGGTGCGCAACGCCGAAGACGTCATTGACGCGGTGGCGCCAGTCGCGGCACCCGCGCCGCAAGTAGATGTCGCGAAACCACCCGTGGCGAAGCGCAGTTTGCGTGACACGGCTGCCCTACACTCGGAAATATTGTCACGGCTAGGCACTGCACCCATCGCCGAAGATCAGCTGCTGCGCGACATCAAGGCCACGGCAACCGATGTGGCACCCATTCTGGTCAATCTGGAATTGGACGGGAAGATCGCGCGCCAATCGGGCGGTTTGCTGGCCCGCGTCACCTGACACCGCGCGCAATTTTCGCCAAAGATTTTTACCCGCATTGACATTCGGCTGACAGACGCCACATCTTGCCCGACTTAAGGAACCGCATTTTTCGTAAAGGATTCTCATGCCTGTCGTTGTTGTCGAATCCCCCGCGAAAGCGAAGAAAATCAATGGTTACCTTGGCAAAGACTATAC
>CBDTVH010000317.1:0-3592 GCA_965363665.1 uncultured Yoonia sp.
GATGGGCTATGTGCTGAAAGACGTCCCCACCGAAGAAATATACACCGCCATTGAAACCGTGATGGGCGGCGGCGAGTATCTGTGCACCGGGGCCAAAGGATCGCTGCAACCCAAAATCAGCGACGGACGCGAGCCGCTGACAAGCCGCGAACAGACGATCCTGCTGGAACTGGCGCAGGGCCAATCCAACAAAGATGTGGCCAACACGCTGAATATCTCGGTGCGGACGGTAGAAACGCACCGCAAGAACATCAAACGCAAACTTGGGATCAGCTCAACCGCCGGGCTGACGCGTTATGCGTTGGAACACGGTGTGCTGCAAGGCACCGGGATTTAGCCTGCGCGCCGAACTGACCCTCCCCGCAAAATGAATGACCCCGCGCCTTGGGAACGCGGGGCCACTTGGCAGCAGTCAGAGGGAAATCGCTGCTTAGTTTTCGACAGTCTCTTGAATGCTTTCGCGGACAATGTTGAACCACTCACCCGACAGGCGAAGCTCTTCCAAACCTGCGTTGATGATCGGCAGGGCCTCATTTGCGAATGCGTTGTCCTTTGAAACGAAGATGTGTGATGACACGGTCCCGCGCAGCGGTTCCAATGTCGCGACGGCATCAACCATCCCGGCGGTGCGGATGTCCTCTTCGGCGGGCAGCGCGTCATAAGTCACGATATCGACCTCGCCGTTTTGCAACAACTGGAAGCAGCCATTCTGTTCCACAGTGGTGACGTAGGTGATATTGGGCTCGACAAGCTCTGCGGCCTCAAGATCAAAGGTGAACCATGCCTCTGGTCGGCAAATACGGGCGCCGAACAGGTCATCCATGCTTTGCGCATCGGCATAGGCGCTGCCGTTCAGCGTGTAATAGTCCACGATGATTTCGTAGAACGGATCGGAGTGATTGAAGTCCGTGCAGCGATAGGCGCTTGCCGGACCAAGGTTTTCGACCCTGTCACAGTCCGGCTTGAACCAGGGAAACGCCATATCGACTGCGCCTGTCGGTAGCAGCGTTTCAAGGTGCGAGCCCCAGTCGTTGATAAAGATGATGTTGAAGTCCTGATCGGGATTACCCAACTGCATCGACCGCTCAACCATACGTGTGATCATGCCACCGCCGGGAAGGTCCTCATCGGTGAATGGCGCATAGTCGGTCGCGGTCGCGATGCGCAAGGGGCGCGATGGCGTCGAAGTCTCGGGTGCCGGAGCCGTCGAAGCAGTGGTGACGCGCGCGCCACCGGTCGGAAGTGACCCATCGGCACAGGGAATGGCCAGGACCTGACCAACCTCAAGCAGGTTGGGGCTTTCAAGCACGTTGGTGTTGGCGTCAAACAATGTGCGGAAACCACCGGGTACCTCTGCCGCAGTGGCAATCGCGCTTAACACATCGCCACGCACGACTGTGTAAAAAGAGCACTGCTCCTGGGCCTGCGCCTGACCTGCTGCCAATGTCGTAAATCCAGCGGCGGCTGCAACGGCAACTGCCAAACTCGTCGTTCCTTTATACATTGTCTTTCCTTTCTTGCCCAAAGCGCCAAAGCGCAAAACCTGTGTCATGAACTGCATCTTCAAGGGGATTTTTGCTGTCGTTGTACGCCACTATCCCGCATATAAAGGCGAAATGTTGTCCAAATCAGGACGAATAATGAGTTTCTTTCAGGGAGGAATACTCATTGGTTTATGCGTTTTTATCTCGGCTCCTGATTCAATGCCAGTCACAACAGGCAATTGTTGCCAATTACGAAACCATAGACCCGCGATGAGTCGCCAAGCTTGCGGCAAAATTATGACGACCGCAGCGCCGAAGCGACGACTGCGTTCGATGGCCCACCACTGCCCCAGTGAATGGCAGAATTCCCCGACCAAATTCATAAATAACTTGCAGGTGCCTGTCTGCGACCCACATGACCTTTAAGTGTAAATACCAACGACTGGAGCAGACATGTCCGACACCACCGCCTATACCCCGCCAAAAGTCTGGACCTGGGACGCAGAAAGCGGCGGCAAGTTCGCCAACATCAACCGCCCCATCGCCGGTCCGACCCATGACAAGGACCTGCCTGTCGGCAAACACCCGCTGCAACTTCATTCGCTCGCCACGCCTAATGGCGTGAAAGTGACCGTGATGCTGGAAGAACTGCTCGCGGCGGGCCACCCTGCGGAATACGACGCCTGGATGATCAACATTCAGGAAGGTGATCAATTCAGCAGCGGCTTTGTGGACGTGAATCCCAATTCCAAGATCCCCGCCCTGTTCGACAAGGACACAGGCGTCCGGGTCTTTGAAAGCGGCGCGATCCTGCTGTACCTGGCCGAGAAATACGGGGCGTTTCTGCCCAAAAGCACCCCTGAGCGCACCGAAACCCTCAACTGGTTGTTCTGGCTCCAAGGCTCTGCGCCGTATCTGGGCGGCGGTTTCGGACATTTCTACGCCTATGCGCCGGAAAAGTTCGAATACCCCATCAACCGTTTCGCAATGGAGGCCAAGCGCCAGTTGGACGTGCTGAACCAGCGCCTTGAAGACAGCGCATACCTGGGCGGCGATGACTATTCCATCGCAGACATGGCCACCGCCCCTTGGTACGGTGCGCTTGTCAAAGGCGAGGTTTACGACGCCGCAGAATTTCTGGACGTGGCCTCTTACACCCACGTCAATCGCTGGGCAGACGCGGTCATGAACCGTCCAGCCTATCAGCGCGGCAGAATGGTCAACCGCGCCTGGGGCGATCCATCCGAGCAATTGCACGAACGCCACGACGCAGGCGATTTCGACACCAAAACAGCCGATAAGACCAAATCCGCCGAAGACGCGTGAGGCGACAAATCGTTTTGTCCCGAGGGCTTGAATTACGCCGTGCCGATGGTTCTTTATCCATCGGCACAGGAGAGATTTCTTGACATATGTTGTTCTGGCCTTCGGGCTTGCGGCCTTGTTCATCGGCGGCGATCTTTTGGTGAAAGGTGCGACTGGCATCGCCCTGCGCCTTGGGCTTTCGCCGATGGTGATCGGTCTGACAGTCGTGGGGTTCGGGACGTCCGCGCCAGAGCTTTTGGTGTCGCTCAACGCCGCATTGGGCGGACAACCGGGCATCGCCATCGGCAATGTCATAGGCTCCAACATTGCCAACACGCTGTTGATCTTGGGTGTCGCCGCCGTGCTTGTCCCTGTCGCGGTACCGATCAGCAGCATCCGGCGCGATTTGATCTGGATGACCGGTGCGACCGTGGCCTTGCCGGTGCTGTTCTGGTCGGGCAGCGTGGGGCTGATCGAAGGTCTGGCCCTTGTTGCCGCATTGATCGTGTTTCTGGTGATCAGCCTGAAAGGCGCGGGCCAGAATGTCGAAGCACTGCCGCAGGCGTCAACCTTGCCGGTCAGCATCGCCATAGCACTTGGTGGTTTGGCAGCGGTGATGGTTGGGGCGCATTATCTGGTGCAAAGCGCGACCATCATCGCCCGCACGTTCGGCGTGTCAGAGGCGATGATCGGCCTTAGCATCGTTGCGGTCGGCACGTCCTTGCCGGAACTGGCCACAACGGTCATGGCCGTCATCCGCGGCCAGCGAGATATCGCTGTGGGCAACGTCATCGGCTCGAACC
>CBDTVH010000318.1:0-3588 GCA_965363665.1 uncultured Yoonia sp.
CCCATAACCGCACGCTCGACTACGGGCTGCGCGTCCACATGATCGTGCGCGACACCGAGGCCGAGGCCAAGGACTACGCCGATTACATCGCCTCGAAACTCGACGATGAATACGGCAAGCTGATCCGCGACCGCGCGCACGATAGCATTTCGCTGGGGGTGGCACATCAGGCCAAAGCCCGCGAACTGGCTGATAAATTTGGCTACGTCGAACCGGGGCTCTGGACCGGCGTGGGGCGCGCACGCTCTGGCTGCGGCGCGGCGCTCGTCGGTTCCACTGATCAGGTCATGTCCAAAATTGAAGCCTATCAAAAGATGGGCATCCGTGCTTTCATCTTCTCAGGCTATCCGCATATCGACGAGGCCGAACACTTTGGCAGCCGTGTCATGCCGCATCTGAAAACCTGCTCATTGCCCCATGAATACGGGCGTGTGCCTTCTGAAACACCAGCCACGCCATTGGGCACAGGACCACGCCGTTGAATCGCATCAATATCACCGACGACCTTTCTTTCAGCCGCATTGTCTATGGCATGTGGCGGCTGGGCGATGACGACGATACCTCTGTCGCGCACGTTCAGGCCAAAATCGAAGCCTGCCTTGAACAAGGCATCACAACAATGGACCAAGCCGATATCTACGGCGGATATGAGGCTGAGGAGGTGCTGGGGAATGCACTGAAAGCGGCCCCAGCCCTCAAGGACCAGATCGAGGTTGTCACGAAATGCGATATCGTGGCCCCCATGGGCCGCTACCGCGACGCCCGCGTCAAATACTACGACACAAGCCGCGCACATATCCTCGCATCCGTTGATCATTCACTGCGCCTGATGGACATCGACAAGATCGACACGCTGCTGATCCACCGCCCCGACCCGATGATGGACCACCATGAAACCGGTGCGGCGCTGGACGAAGTCGTGGCGTCCGGCAAAGTCCGTTCGGTCGGCGTGTCGAACTTCAAACTGCACGACTGGACGCTGCTGCAATCGGCGATGAAGACAAAACTGATCACCAACCAGATCGAACTGTCGCTGACAGCGCACGCTGGTTTCACCAACGGCGATGTCGCCTATCTGCAGGAACGAAATGTGCCCATCATGGCATGGTCTCCCTTGGGCGGCGGCACCCTTGTCAGCGGACAAGGCAATGCAGAACTGCGCACGGCGATGACCAATATTGCACAGGACAACGGCGTTGATATCGGGGCCGTGGCGGTCGCATGGCTCTTGGCACACCCCGCCAATATCATGCCGGTCATGGGAACAAATAATATCAATCGTATCAAAGCTTTGTCAGACGCTTTGAAAGTCAAAATGGACCGCGAAACGTGGTTCGAACTTTATACAGCCGCACGCGGCACGGAGGTCCCGTAATGGACGCAGGCACGATCGCGACATTCGATCCCAGTACCGATGCAGACAGCTTTCGCGGCGCACTCGGGACATTTGTAACAGGCGTCACGGTTGTCACGACAGACAGCGCCGAAGGCCCGGTTGCGATCGTAGCAAACAGCTTCGCCAGCGTCTCACTCGACCCGCCTTTGGTGCTGTGGTCACCGGCCAAGGCATCAAAACGGTTCGAGCATTTCGCAGGCTCGCGCCGCTTTGCGGTGCATGTCCTTGCAGCAGACCAACGCGACGTCTGTGCCGCAATCATCAAATCCAAAACCGCAATCAAGGATGTGCCCACGCACCGGTCGCACTGCGGCATGCCCATTATCGAAGGGGCGCTTGCGACATTCGAATGCAACCTGGAGTCCACACATGATGCAGGCGACCACGTTATCGTCGTGGGCCGCGTCATGAAAGCCCACCATCGTGGCGGTGACCCGCTCGTTTTTCATGCGGGAAAATACGGACAGTTTCACGCGACATAACGCATTATCATCTTGCCCCAAAAACTCTGGGGGTGCCGCAACGCGGCGGGGGCAAAGCCCCCAAACAACAAGGGCAAAAGCCCGCACATAAACAGGGGAGGAGCCGATGTCGGTCCTGTTTGGCCTTTTGTGGCCGCTAGAACGGTTCAACACCGTGGTACTTGCCATCGGCAAGGTCATCGCGGTCATCGCATTGGCGATCATGGTCGCACTGATCCTGGGGCAGGTTTTCTTCCGCTATATCCTCAGCGACGCCCCCAATTGGACCGAAGAGGGCGCCCGCTTTGGCATGCTCTGGATGACCGGGCTGATGGCGCCCTTGGCCTTTCGCATGGGTGGTTTCGTGTCCATCGACATGCTGGAACGCGCCCTGCCCCGCGTCGTGTCAGGGTTGCTGACACTCTTGCTTTTGGGCATCGCCCTTTG
Organism: uncultured Yoonia sp.; assembly: GCA_965363665.1. Lineage (GTDB taxonomy): Bacteria > Pseudomonadota > Alphaproteobacteria > Rhodobacterales > Rhodobacteraceae > Yoonia. The sequence continues at coordinate 2,305 of CBDTVH010000318.1, forward strand.
GGTGCTGATCGTGGCGTGGGATCGTGGCCTCAATAACCACGTCGACACGCTGTCCGGTCGCGGATGTTCATCGTCGCTCAAGTGGCCGTTCGGCTTTGAATTCGGCAAATGCGGCAACAAATTTCAGAACAACTTCCAATACGCCTCGCTTTGGGTCGGGGTGAACCTGCTGATCCTTGTGAACATCGAACTGATTATCCGCCAGATCATCAAACTGATGGGCCGCGGCGATGAACTCACGCCGCTCAGTGCAGACGATTTTCAGGGCGCCGAATAATGCTGTTATGGTTCCTCCCCCTCTTCCTGGTCCTCATCATGGTCGGGCTGCCCGTGGTCTTTGCCCTGTTGGCATCACCCTTCGCGCTGATCATGCTCGAAGGTGATAACCGCAACGTCGTCGCGGGCCTTTACCGCAACCTTTACAACGGCATGGACAGCTTTCCTTTGATGGCATTGCCCTTCTTTATGCTTGCCGGCGAGATCATGAACCGCGGCGGCATCACCCTGCGCCTTGTTGAATTCAGCCAAGCCTTCATGGGCCACCTGCGCGGCGGTCTGGCACATGTGAACATCCTGTCATCCATGCTGTTTGCGGGCTTGTCGGGGTCCGCAGTCGCGGATACCTCCGCGCTGGGGTCCACGCTGATCCCCGCGATGGAAAAGAACGGCTACACCCGCAAATTCGCCGCCGCGATCACGGCGGCCTCATCCGTCATCGGCCCGATCATTCCGCCCTCGGGCATCATGATCATCTATGCCTATGTGATGGGCGAAAGCGTCGCATCGCTGTTCCTTGCGGGCATCGTGCCCGGCATCATGGTTGGCGTCGGGCTGATGGTCATGGTGCGGCTCATGGCCGACCGGTACGACCTGCCCAAGGCGGAACGGATCGTCACCAAAAATCAGGATATCAGCCAAGTCGAATACTGGGTCAGCTTCGCGCTTTTGCGGATCAATTTCGCGGGACTTTTGATGGCGATCTACGCCGGGATGTCCACGACAGTCGGATTGGCCACGATCAACGACGCGGGCGACAAGGTGCACCACCTCAACCTCTGGATCGTCTTCGCCGCCCTTCTGGTCGCATCGCATTTCATGCTGATGGCGTATCGCCAGCGGGTCAGCCATGATTTCCGCATGGTCTGCAAGAAGGCCATCGCGCCGCTCCAAACCCCGATCATCATCTTGGGCGGCATCCTTGTCGGCGTCTTCACCCCGACCGAAGCGTCGGCCGTCGCCGTCGCCTACGCGTTGATCGTTGCCTTCTTCATCCTGCGGACGATG
>CBDTVH010000319.1:0-3579 GCA_965363665.1 uncultured Yoonia sp.
CTGACGCCGGAACAGCGTGTGTCTGATGCGGAAATCGCGAAAACATCAATGAATGCTGCCACCGGACCGCAACCGAAGACTGCCCCGAGCGACAGTCTGCCGCCAGTGCAGAGTTATGACAAAGCCGGGCTGGAAGCCACTATCGCAGAGCTGGAAGCTGCGGTGACCGCACAGTTCGACGATTGGGAAGCCGATGAAGGTGAAAGCTTTGGCAAAGCGGCTTGGGCCGCCAGTGCCTTTCCCGACTCTCCCATCGATTCGGCGGCAGACGCTGATATCACGCCAAAATTCACGTATTTGCCCGATACGGATGATGCAGATGCGCCACACTCGATTGATGCGCCGGAGGCTGGTGACGCATCATATCCTGAAACCGATCCAAGACTGTCAGGGGTCGATGAAAAGGTTCTTGCCGCGTCGGTCTTGTCTGGATTCGATGAAAAGGCGCTCCGCAGTTTAGTGGTCGAAATTGTCCATGACGAACTGGGCGGTGAGTTGGGCGAACGGATCACACGGAACGTCCGTAAGATGGTGCGCCGCGAGATTAATCGCGTATTGACCAGCCGTGAAATGGGGCAGGGCTAACCTGCCAGCGCGATCAGCTGATCAATATCCATGTGCGTTTCCAGGTGGTCTGCGAGTGCGTTGAGCGTGTCGTCAACGCCTTGCGAATAATCATGATGTGCGACCGGCTTGCCGATATTGGCAAGGAAGGCCGCCCGGAATGCGTTCGCTGCAAAAAGCCCATGTAGGTAGCAGCCCATGATCCGGCCATCCGCGGATGCCGCACCTTCATTGCGTCCATCAAGCGACAGCCAGGCACGGTCGCAATCGGGTCCCTCGGTGACACCGATATGGATTTCATAGCCGCTTACCGCATCCTTGGTTGGCAGATAAATCGCATTGGAAAGCGCCAGCCGCTTTTGCGGAACCATCACGGTCCGCACGTTGAGCAGCCCCAGACCGGCCACGCGTGAGGGCGGACCTTCGATGCCTTGGTCATCAATGATCTCGGTCCCCAGCATCTGAAAGCCGCCGCATACGCCCAGCACGTGCCCACCGCGCCGCACATGTGCGTGCAGATCTATGTCCCACCCTTGCGCCCTGAAATGCGCAAGGTCGGCAATTGTTGATTTCGATCCGGGAATGATCACCAGATCTGCATCGCCGGGAAGCGGGCGTCCGGCCTCGATGATATCCACCGTTACATCGGGCGTCGCGGTCAGCGGATCAAGATCGTCAAAATTTGCAATACGGTTCAGGCGCGGCACGACAATCTTGATCGCACCACCTTTGCGGTTGGCAATATCCATGACGTCTTCGGCAGGCAGTTTCCACGCATCGGCAAACCATGGAATGATCCCCAATGGCGCCCACTTGGTGCGCGCGGCAATGATATCCATCCCATCGGCAAAGAGTGTGGGGTCCCCGCGAAATTTGTTGATGGCAAAGCCCTTGATCAGCGTTTCATCTTCGGGCGGTAGGACCGCGTGTGTCCCGACAAGCTGCGCAATCACGCCGCCGCGGTCGATATCGCCGATAAGCACCACAGGGACATTGGCCGCAGATGCAAAGCCCATATTCGCGATATCGCCTGCACGCAGGTTCACCTCTGCCGGGCTACCGGCCCCCTCGACGATGACCAGATCCCGCCCCTCGCCAATGCGATGAAAGCTCTCTAACACGGGGGGCATCAGCCTGGATTTCTGCTTGCCGTAGTCGCGGGCTTTCATCGTCGCAAAGCGTTTACCCTGCACGATCACTTGCGCACCAATCTCTGATTCCGGCTTGAGCAGGACCGGGTTCATATCAACCAGCGGTTCCAGACCGCAGGCCATCGCCTGCAAGGCCTGCGCGCGCCCGATCTCGCCCCCGTCTGCGGTCACGGCCGCATTATTGGACATGTTCTGCGGCTTGAACGGGGCGACAGACATGCCGCGCCGGACGCAAGCGCGCGCGAGGCCCGCAACAAGCATGGATTTGCCAACGTTCGAGCCGGCACCCTGTATCATGATTGCTCTGGTCATCTTTGTCCCCTTCGTTCACTTCATAGGGGCGCAGCCTGCGCGGGGAAAGAGCATGAACACGCCGGCACATCTGATTTTTGGACTGACCGCCTTTGGCAAGGCAGGAAAACCTGCGATCACCGCCGCCGCCTTTGCGGGGGCACTGATCCCCGATCTGTCGCTATACGTGATGGCGACATGGCATTTGCTGATCCTGGGAACTTCACCCGATGTTGTCTTCGGGTAGCTTTACTTTTCAGACGCCTGGCAAAGTGTCTTTCGGATCGACAATTCAATTATCCTCTGGGGCATCGCCTTTGCGATCGGCGGTATGGCACTGTCACCACTTGCTATCGCGCTTTGTGGTGCAGCTTTGCTACACCTTGGTCTGGATCTGATGTTCCACAACGACGACGGACGCGCGCACTTCTGGCCGCTCAGCAATTCGGTTTTCCAAAGCCCGGTCAGCTATTGGGACCCCGACCACTACGGCACCATCGTCGGCGCGATTGAGGTGGCTGTTTCGCTGCTGTGCTGCAGTGTCTTGTGGCAACGATTTGCAGGGCGCCTGATGCGGGTTCTGATCGCCGTGTTAGGCGTCATGGAGTTCACGCCATTCATCCTGTTCGCGCTGATGTTTGCAGGTCCCTAACGCAAAAAACGCGGCCCCCAGGACCGCGCTTTTTTAAAGTAGTGCTTCAAGCTTCGGTGCTATGCAGCGCGTGCTTCCTGCTCGGCCGCGTTGCGGCGTTCGCTTTCTTCACGTGACAATGCAACGGATGTACGAACACCCTTGCCGACAAATTCCATCAAGCCACCGACAACCCGCTCATTGGGGTCGATACCGGCGCATGACAAAACTTCACGACCATCGCGTGAGCGTGCCCAACGGGCGATCTGCTCTGGGCCGTTGCCGTATTTTTTGTCGTCCGCAATCGCATCATCAAGTGCAGCCAATACGACGGCTGCGAAAAGCTTGCGGGCACGGTTGCCTTGTTCATTGTTAAAGGCTGTACCGTCGACGAAATCTCGCATCATATTTCCCTTTTTTTGCTCTTGTAGTTCCCGCGTGAGGGCCTTTATGCCCGTTCTAATGTGATTCGGGGGTTCTCTTTTGGAATGGCAGCCATGCAATATGCGCATAACTGCTGCACCAAAAAACTGGCCGATCAGTTGAACTTGCCAGCCACCCAGTGCACAGATATAGGCTGCTCTGGAAACCATTCAACCTTTGTTAACAATCTGAGGCGCTTTGACCCATGCCCAAAATCAACGGTAACGAAATTCGCCCCGGCAACACCTTGGAACACGAGGGCGGCCTGTGGGCTGCTGTAAAAGTTGACCACGTCAAACCTGGCAAGGGTGGTGCCTTTGCCCAGGTCGAGCTGAAAAACCTGCGCGATGGCCGCAAATTGAACGAGCGTTTCCGGTCGGCTGACAAGGTTGAACGCGTGCGTCTGGATCAAAAAGACCAGCAGTTTCTATTCGAAGATGGTGACATGCTGACCTTCATGGACAGCGAAACCTATGAGCAAATTGCATTGCCAGCAGATATTCTGGGTGATCGGCGTCC
>CBDTVH010000320.1:0-3579 GCA_965363665.1 uncultured Yoonia sp.
CTTCAAGGATCTGCAGCGGGGTGGCCTGAATGAATTCCCCTGTTTCAACCTGCCTCTCCAGTGCTGTCCCCGGCTGGATGGCCAGGGCCATTGGAGCAATCTGCTCCGGCTTCAGGCGATTGAGCTTCCTGAGCTTATCGACGGAAATCCCGTAGTTGGTCGCGACCCGGTAGAGGGTCTCGTTGGGCTTAACCACGTGATGACTGGCGGCCTGCGTCGTCTTGCGCTTGCGCCGCGACCTTCGCCCAATCAGCCGTGACGAACTGCCATATCGCGATACCGGCAAGCCCGGCAAAAAGAAGCGCCCAAAGGGTTTCACCGTTTGCCAGTTCCACCATCGCCCAAAGCTTGGAAACGATCACGGTCAACACCCGCCGCCACATGGGCAGAAAGAAAGGCACCGCCAGATCGAAAAACCTGGGCTTGTGGCGATCATGCGGCATGGGCGCGGCCTGTATCATTTACCTGCCCGGCGTCCCGGCGTGCTACGTCCTGCATGGCTGTCGCGTCTCTGGGCATCGCAGAAAATCTCTCCTTGGGGGCATGGACACCAATCTAGCAATGTTTCACACTCTTGCAACCGGTTGCAGTTGTCTTATCAGAGCAGCACCACGGTAGACCCCCGCCCGCGCATTTGCCGTTGTATACCCGCCAAATTCTGCCCCATAGTCAGCCCATGACGCTTTCACGCCGCCGCATTTTTGGATTGGTTGCCACCCTTGCCGTGATCACCGGATTGGCCGGGGCGCTGTCTTTTCCGACGCTTGAGCGGCATTACATGCGTCAGCAGGCCGCACAGGACGCCGTGCCCTTGAACCTTGCCGCAGAAGGTCTGCGCGCGGCATTGGAACGCTATGCCCCTTTGCCCGCGCTGATTGCCGAACGGTCCATGCTGACGGCGGCGCTTAATACCCCCGGCGATGCCGCACTGATCAACGCCGTCAACGAAGACCTGCGTCAGACCGCAGCGACGGTGAAAGCATCCGATGTCTATTTAATGGATATATCAGGTCTCACGATCGCCGCCGCATCCTACCGCGAGCCAGGCAGTTATCTGGGCCGCAATTTCAACTATCAAAGCTATTTCACCCAAGCCCTGAACGGTGATCTGTCCAGCTTTTCAATCTACGGCACGACAACCGGTGAACGTGGTTATTTCTATGCCGCGCCGGTTGAAGATGGTGAACGGATCGTGGGGGTTCTGGCGATCAAGTTCAATATATCTGCGTTTGAAAGCATCTGGCGCGGGGCCGACAGTGAATTCATGGTGACGGATCGCAATGATTTCGTCTTGATGTCATCGCGCCCCGATTGGCATTTCCGCGCCATGCGCCCGCTGAGCGACGCCACCTTGCGCCTGATCGCGCAGAATTTGCAATATCCGATTGATCGCATTGATCTGCTGCCCATCACATCACGGCCACTGACCGCTGACGCCCGGCAGGTTTCTATCGAAGGCACGCCGCGCGAAAGTTATGTCCTGTCATCGCTTCGCCTGAATGATCTGGACTGGACCATGTCGGCGCTGTCACCGCGCAGACCTGCGACTTTGAATGCACTCAACACGCTGCTGATCGGGGGCCTGATGGCGCTTCTTGCTCTGGCGGCACTTCTGGCCTACCTGCTGAAACAGGCCCGACAGGCCGAGGTTTTCGCGAGGGAACAAGAGGCCAAACGGATGCTGGAAACCGCGGTCGCTGAACGCACCGCGGACTTGCAGACCGCCTTGGGTGATCTCAAACAGACCCAGACCGATCTGATCCAGGCGGGCAAACTCTCTGCGCTTGGTCAAATGTCAGCCGCACTCAGCCATGAATTCAACCAACCACTGGCGGCGGTCAAATCCTATGCCGACAATGCGACTGCGTTTCTGGAACGTGACCGGGTGCCTGAGGCGCAGGACAACATCACGCGCATCTCGAAAATGGCCGATCGCATGGCGACGATATCCGCACACCTGCGCAATTTTGCGCGGCGTCCCCAGCAGGCAACCGGTCCGCTATTGTTGAATGCCGTGATCCAGGATGCGCTGGCCGTCGTCGACATGCGTCTTGCCTCTGAGGGTGGCGACATTGTCTACACGCCACCCGAGGCCGAAATATGGGTGACCGGCGGTCATGTCCGCCTGCAACAGGTGATCGTGAACCTGATCAACAACGCACTGGACGCGATGGAGGATCAGACGACACGGGTGGTAACACTGGATGTCCAAGGCACGACCGTGCAGGTGCGCGATACCGGTCCGGGGATTGAACCTGCCAAGGTCGACAATATCTTTGATCCGTTCTTTACAACCAAAGCACCGGGCAAGGGCCTTGGGCTTGGTCTGTCGATCTCATACAATATCGTCAGCGACTTTGGCGGCACGCTTTCTTGCCAAAACCATCCCGATGGCGGGGCCGTTTTTTCCGTCACGCTACAACCCGCATCCCCGGTTGAGGTCGCCGCCCAATGAAACAGACTGTCCTTTTCGTCGATGATGAAGAAGAGCTGCGACATGCGACAAGTCAAACGCTGATGCTGGCTGATATTCCCGCAGCGGTTCTGGATAAGGCGGAACTGGCACTGGCCCAGATCAGCCGCGGCTTTCCCGGCGTCCTGGTGACCGACATCAGGATGCCCGGCCGTGACGGGTTGTGGCTGATGCGCGAAGTGCTGGAGGTTGACCCGGAATTCCCGGTGATCCTTGTGACCGGACATGGTGATGTGAACCTTGCCGTGCAGTCGATGCGCGAAGGAGCGTATGACTTTATCGAAAAACCCTTTGCCCCCTCCCGTCTGGTCAGCACCATTCGGCGCGCGCTTGAAAAGCGGCGATTGACCATTGAAAACCGCACGTTGAAGCGCGAGGTGGGCGGTCGGGACAAACTCGAAGCGCGGCTGATCGGGCGGTCCGATGCCATGGTGGCCCTGCGCAAGCAAATCCGGACGATCGCTGCGACCGACGCCGATGTGCTGATCACTGGCGATACCGGGGTCGGCAAGGATGTGACGGCGCACGCGCTGCATGACCTGTCCGCGCGCGGCCCCCATCCTTTCGTCCATATCAACTGTGCCGCCCTGCCCGTCGATCTGATCGAAAGCGAACTTTTCGGACATGAGGCAGGCGCCTTCCCGGGTGCGATGCGCGCACGTTTCGGCAAGTTTGAATTTGCCCGCCAAGGCACGGTGTTTCTGGATGAGATCGACAGCCTGCCCGTCACCGTGCAGGCCAAACTTCTTCATGCGATCCAGGCGCGTGAAATCACCCGGCTGGGGGCGAATGATCCGGTATCGCTTGATATTCGCATTATCGCAGCCGCCAAGACCGACCTAGCGGCGGCGGTAGAGGCGGGGACGTTCCGCGCGGACCTTCTTTATCGTCTCAATGTCGTCACGCTGCATGTCCCACGACTGAACGAACGGCGCGACGATATTCCGTCACTTTTCCTCAACCTCGCAGCGCAGGCGGCGGCGCGGTATTCCAGGCAGCTTGCAGACGTGCCTGCCGATGTCCTGTCTGCGATGGCCACGCAGGACTGGCCCGGCAATGTCCGCGAGTTGCGCAACGCCGCAGATCGGTTCGTGTTGGGGCTTGAT
>CBDTVH010000321.1:0-3577 GCA_965363665.1 uncultured Yoonia sp.
CCCGGTGAGTTGGGACGCTATTACCGTGTCAACGGCAGCCCGATTGGCGGGCTTGTTACGATTCCTGCTATCACCGCCCTCGCGACACCGAGTGCCATCAAATCAAGCATCGAAGACACGTTCGCTCCGCAAAGCGCCCCAGAAGGCTATCGTGATTACATTGGTGCAGGCCTGACGCTGCGCCCCAGCAGCATGCGCGCGAACACACGGCAAGTAATACGTCCCGACCGCATGTGGTTGATCTGTCAAAGCGGTATCCGGAATTGACGCTACCGATTGAGATTGTGCACGGCGAAGAAGATACGACCGTGCCCATTCATGTCCATGCCGAGGAAGTCGCAAAAATTGTCCCGCAGGTGAACACGGTCCGCCTGGCAGGTGTCGGACATATGCCGCACCACGCCGCACCGCAGGTCGTGATCGACGCCATTGACCGTGCAGTGGAGCGGGCTGGGCTGCGCTAGGATCGCTGCACCACAAAGCTGAATTGCGCTTCGTCCGACAAACCCCCATATATGAAGCAAGACATTCAGGAGAGTTTTCATGGATTTACCATTCGATGGCGGAATCAGCCGTTATTTCGCCGAAGATGCTCCTGAGGATGTGCGCGCGGCTGTTGCAGATGCCGGCAAGAAAGACATCATCAATCCCAGCTATCCCTATGATGAACGCTGGAAGCGGCGCGAATATGAAGATGCGCTGACGGCGCTACAGATCGAACTGGTACGCATGCAGGCCTGGGCGCGTGAGACGGGACAACGCGTCGCCATTGTCTTTGAGGGGCGCGACGCCGCCGGAAAAGGTGGCACGATCAAGCGGTTGCGCGAAAATCTTAATCCACGCGGTGCCAAATTGGTCGCCTTGTCAAAGCCCACGGATGTGGAGGCAGATCAATGGTACTTTCAACGCTACATCGCCCATCTGCCTGCCAAGGGCGAAATCACGATCTTTGACCGCAGCTGGTACAATCGCGGCGTTGTTGAGCATGTGTTCGGATTTTGTACGCCGCAACAACGCGAACGCTGGTTCGCGCAAGTTCCCGAATTCGAAGAAATGTTGGCCCATGAAGGGATCAAATTGATCAAGATCTGGCTGAACGTCGGGCGCGGAACCCAACTGAAACGGTTTCTGGACCGCGAAAAAGACCCGCTCAAGCAGTGGAAACTAAGCTGGATCGACGTTGAGGGCCTTGGCAAATGGGACGACTATACCCAAGCCATCGGTGAAACCCTGGATCGGACCCACACCGAGTATGCGCCGTGGACCATCGTGCGGTCCGACGATAAACGTCGTGCGCGAGTGCAGGTGATCCGGCATGTCTTGAACCAGTTGGATTATCCCCGCCATGATCCCAAGGCGCTGTCCCCCATAGATGACAAAGTGCTGGGAGGTCCCGACCTCTGGCATGCCTAAACGCGGTTATCATCACGGCAATCTGCGCGAGGCGCTGATCAACGGCTGTCTGAGGCTGATCGAAAAGCGTGGGCCGACCGGGTTTACGCTGTCCGAGGCCGCGCGCGAAGCCGGTGTGACGCCCGCTGCGGTTTATCGCCATTTCGAAGGCCGCGAAGATCTGATCGCCGCCGCGGCCCTTGAAGGCTATGAGATGTTCGGCGACCTGATGGAACACGCCTACGGTGACGGGCAACCATCGGCGTTATCCGCATTTGAATCGACAGGCCGTGCGTATCTGGCCTTTGCGCGAAAATATCCGGGCTATTACATCGCGATGTTCGAATCCGGTATTTCGATCAACCGCACCCCGGAACTGAACGCCGTGGCGACCCGCGCCATGGGTGTGCTTGAAAAAGCGGCTGAAGAGCTGTCACAGCATATCCCTGCCGATAAACGGCCGCCGCCACAAATGTTCAGCGCGCATATCTGGGCGCTGTCACATGGCGTGGTTGAGCTGTTTGCACGTTCGAACCCGGGCACCCAAAGCCCGTTTCCGCCCGAGGATTTGCTTGAATCAGGCATTGGCATCTACCTGCGTGGCCTTGGACTGATTGCGCCTGATACCTGAAGGATAACAAATGGATAGTCGATTTGCGGTGTTTTTCTTGATCCTTGGTGGCACGGACACCTACCTTAACGATTGCCCCACCGATTGCTTCCAGCAATCCGATGCGCCCGAGCGGATCCATATTCAGTACGGCGACACCTATTTCCAAAGAGATGACATTGGCGAAGAGATTTATGCCATCTATGATCTGCCCAAGCGCTATGGCGCCGTGCAGCCCACCTTCGGGGCCAGCCTGACGACTGATAATGATGTCTGGATCGGCGCTGGCGGCAAGTGGTCGACGGAACGGATCAGCGACAGCCCCATATTTATCGAACTTTCCTTGATGCCCGGCGTCTATTTCCGGGGTGACGGCCCCAACCTTGGCTTTCCCCTGCAATGGCGCGGCTCACTTGGGGCCGGGATCAATTTTGGCGACACCGGCAGCCTTTCCGTGTTCTTTGACCACAGATCCAATGCAAATGCGACCGAAGTGAACCCCGGAATCGAGACGTTGGGCATCCGGCTGTCATACCAATTGGATTGAGCAACCCAACAAAAAAGGGCGGCCCGATCGGACCGCCCTTTCGCATTTCTGAACCCGGCGATTAACGCTTGGAGAACTGGAAACTCTTACGGGCTTTGGCTTTACCGTACTTCTTACGCTCAACCACACGGCTGTCGCGGGTCAGGAAGCCAGCGGCTTTCAGAGCCGCACGCAGCGTGGGATCATAAAGCTGAAGCGCCTTGGAAACACCGTGCTTAACAGCACCAGCCTGACCAGACAAGCCACCACCGGCAACGGTTGCCATGACGTCGAACTGATCGACAACGCCGGCAACCTGAAACGGCTGACGCAGGATCATCTGCAGAACGGGACGTGCGAAATATGTGTCCATGTCTTTGCCGTTCACCGTGACCTTGCCGGAACCCGGCTTGATCCAGACGCGGGCGACCGCATCTTTACGCTTGCCGGTTGCATAAGACCGGCCCAGCTCGTCACGCACAGGTTCGCGCGTAATCTCTTGCGTCTCAGGTGTGCCCTGCACAGCGCCGATATCAGCGGTGACCGCATCACCGAGCTCTTCAAGCGAATTGATTTGATCGGCCATTATGAGGTCCTCGTGTTCTTTTTGTTCATGGATGCAACATCCAGAACTTCAGGCTTTTGTGCTTCCATGCCATGCTCTGTGCCTGCGAAAACGCGCAGGTGAGTCATTTGCTGGCGTGACAGCTTGCCACCGGGCAGCATGCGCTGCACGGCTTTCATGACCACACGCTCGGGGTTTTTGCCCTCAAGGATTTCAGCCTTGGTTTTTTCCTTGATCCCACCGGGGTGACCGGTGTGCCAATAGTACTTTTCGTCACGCTTTTTGCCGGTCATCTGCACTTTTTCGCAGTTGATGACGATCACATTGTCGCCCATATCCATGTGCGGCGTGAAAGAAGGCTTGTGCTTGCCGCGCAAGCGCATTGCGATGATCGAGGCAAGACGGCCCAGAACAACGCCTTCGGCGTCGATCAGGATCCATTTCTTGTCGATATCCGCAGGAGTTGCGGTAAAGGTTTTCATAT
>CBDTVH010000322.1:0-3575 GCA_965363665.1 uncultured Yoonia sp.
CAAAGCTGGCAAAATCCACGATATGCACGCCAACGTCCCCCAACACGCCCATTGATCCATGCTGGGTCGACAGCCGCCATAACCAAGCGTCTTCACTGCGCCAGTCGCCCCATTGATCCTGCGTCAGCCAGCTTTGCAGATAGGACGCCTCAAAATGCCGAACTGCACCAATTTGGCCGTTTCGCACCATCTGCGCGGCCTGCATCAGGGCGGGCACATTGCGATATGTCAGGTTGATCATATTGATGACACCGGCGGCCTTTGCCGCATTTGCCATTGCGCTTGCATCTACATGGCTGGTCGCCAGTGGCTTTTCGCACAGTACATGCTTGGCAGCCGCCAGCAAGGGCATCGTCGTCAGACAGTGAACGGCATCGGGTGTTACATTTGACGCGGCATCAAAGGCCCCCCATGCAATCGCGTCGTCAACATTCACGAACCCCATCGGGATGTCGTATGTCTGGCGAAATGCAGCAAGGGCCTGTGGATTAGGATCAACCGCCGCGACAATGGTCACATCAGCCATGGCAGCATAGGCCTTGGCGTGATCATGCGCCATGACGCCTGTGCCGACAATCAAGACACGAATCAACGGAAGCCTTCCTCACCATCGACATGCAAACGGGGGCCGCGTTCCTTGATGGGTTCCAGCGCCTGATCAACCGGTACGTTCGGCGCGCCATGCAAACCGGTCACACGCGGTGCCGGATTATGCGCCCAGCGCACGGCATTCCGCAGGACGGTCTGAATATTCGGATCATAGTAGGTGGGATAGGTTTCGTGCCCGGGGCGAAAGTAAAACACATTTCCTGCCCCGCGCTTGTACGTCAGGCCAGAGCGGAACACCTCGCCGCCTTGAAACCAACTGATAAAGACCGTCTCAAGCGGTTCAGGCACGCTGAAAGGCTCGCCATACATCTCTTCGTTCTCAAGTTCGAAATGGTCGGGCAAACCGGCCGCAATCGGATGATTGCGGGACGTGACCCATAACCGCTCGCGTTCACCCGCTTCGCGCCATGTCAGGTTGCAGGGCGTGCCCATCAAGTGCTTGAATATCTTTGCAAAATGGGCTGAGTGCAGCAGGATCAACCCCATCCCCGCATACACATGGTCCGCAACACGCGCGACAACGTCATCAGAGACGTCACCATGTGCGGCGTGACCCCACCAGATCAGCACGTCTGTTTCCGCCAGGCGCGCCTCGGGCAGGCCATGTTCGGGGTCTTGTAATGTTGCCGTGGTCGCCGAAATCCCCTCCGACTGCAAAGCCGCCGCAATCGTGCTGTGCATACCATCAGGATAAAGTTCAGCCACAATCTGATTGGTTTGTTCATGGACATTTTCGCCCCAAACCACCGTGCGAATAGCCATGTGATAAGTCCCCTCAAAGCGCTTTGAAGGACCCTGTACCAGCCTTCCCTGGACGACAAGCCCCCATGTTCAGGGCAGGCAAAACGAAGCCATGGAAAGAGTGACAAGATGGCACAGTGTCAACGCACCTTTACACTTGCCCAAAACACCTATGTCATTTTAAACTGACAGCATGAGTGTCACGTCAGATTTACAGCTGGATTCTTCGCAGCGCCGCTGGCCCGAACCGCGCGCGATGCTGCGCTTGATCAAGCCTGTGACATGGTTTCCGCCCATGTGGGCGTACCTGTGTGGTGTGGTCTCATCTGGTGCAAACCCCTCTGATCATTGGTTTTTGGTGGCCTTGGGCGTCATACTTGCCGGGCCGATCGTCTGTGGCATGTCTCAGGCGGCGAATGACTGGTGCGACCGCCATGTCGACGACATCAACGAACCTGACCGACCGATTCCTTCGGGGCGCATTCCGGGGCGCTGGGGGCTTTATATCGCGCTTGCGATGACAGTGCTTGGACTGATGGTCGGCTATCAACTGGGCCCTTGGGGCTTTGGTGCGACAATTCTTGCCGTCGCAGCCGCCTGGGCCTATTCCGCCGAGCCCATCCGTGCCAAGAAATCCGGCTGGTGGGGGCCGGGACTATGCGGTCTTGCCTATGAAACGCTGCCCTGGATCACCGGTGCCGCCGTCGTCGCGGCTGGCGCGCCCAGCCCTCAGGTCATCTTGATCGCGGTCCTTTACGGCCTTGGCGCACATGGCATCATGACGCTCAATGACTTCAAAGCCATCGAAGGCGATCGCGCCACCGGCCTGCGGTCCTTGCCCGTGACACTTGGCCCTGACCGTGCGGCACGCGTTGCTTGTTGGATCATGGCAGTCCCGCAAGTCATCGTGATTGGCTTGCTGGCCTATTGGGACAAACCCGCCTACGCGCTGGGCGTCATGGCAATGTTGGCTGTGCAACTGGGCGCGATGCGCGTTCTGTTGCGCGACCCCGAGGGCAAAACGCCCTGGTATCAGGGCATGGGTATTCTTTTCTACATCAGCGGCATGATGATTGCAGCCGTTGCTTTGCGCGGGATCGGGGGTTGATATGACACTTTCGTGGTTCCAAATCGTCAGGCTCGGCTTTGTGCAAATGGCACTGGGCGCGATAGTTGTGCTTACGACATCGACGTTAAACCGGCTGATGGTGGTGGAACTTTCACTGCCGGCCATCCTGCCCGGCCTATTGGTTGGCTTGCACTACGGTATCCAGCTGACGCGCCCGCATTGGGGGTTCTATTCTGATACGGGCGGGCATCGGACGAAGTGGATCATTGGTGGCATGGCCGGGTTGGCTTTGGGCGCATTTGCTGCTGCATGGGGCGTTTTGGCGTTTGAACAATCCTTCGCACTGGGCCTGACCATTTCAATCGTCGCTTATACGCTGATCGGCTTGGGCGTCGGTGCATCTGGTACATCATTGCTTGCCTTGCTGGCCACAACCACAGCACCGCACCGCCGCGCAGCCGCGGCGACGATTACGTGGCTGATGATGATTTTCGGGATCGCGATGACGGCAGGGATCGTCGGGCAACTTATTGATCCGTATACGCCTGCTCTCTTGCTCAAGATCGTTGGTATCGTCGTCACCGTCGCCACGCTGATCACCTGCCTTGCCGTCTGGCGGGTCGAACGCAATCTGATCGCCGTGCGCGAACCGGACCCGACACCTTTCATGGACGGCCTGCGCGAGGTTTGGGGCGAGCGCAAAGCGCGCAACTTTACCATCTTCGTGTTCCTGTCGATGACGGCCTATTTCATGCAGGAATTGATCCTAGAGCCCTACGCCGGCCTCGTCTTTGGTTTCACGCCGGGGCAGTCCACGTCGTTATCGGGCGCACAAAACGGGGGCGTGTTTATTGGCATGCTGTCCGTCGGCATCCTTGCCACTGGCTTCAAGATTGGCGCGCTGCGCAACTGGGTGATGACCGGCTGTGTCGGCTCTGCCTGTGCGCTTATCCTGATCACCTTCCTTGGCCCCATCGGTCCAAGCGCCCCTTTGGTGCCTGCCGTGGTCCTGCTGGGTTTCTTCAACGGCATGTTCGCGGTCGCCGCCATCGGTTCCATGATGGCGCTTGCCGCTGAAGGGGCCGAGCGCCGCGAAGGCACACGCATGGGTCTTTGGGGTGCCGCCCAAGCCATCGCCGCCGGGTTCGGTGGGTTG
>CBDTVH010000323.1:0-3573 GCA_965363665.1 uncultured Yoonia sp.
CGCGCCAGTATCGTGGTGGGCACCCACACCCATGTGCCGACCGGTGACGCGATGATCCTGTCCGGCGGGACCGCCTATATGACGGACGCGGGTATGTGCGGCGACTATAATTCGGTCATCGGTATGGAAAAGGCCGAACCACTGCGCCGCTTTATCACTGGGATGCCCAAATCAAGGTTCACGCCCGCGACGGAGGAGGCCACGCTTTCGGGTCTTTATGTGGAAACCGACAATCTGACCGGCAAAGCGATCAATGTCGCGATGGTGCGCAAGGGTGGACGGTTGTCCCAGACAGGGCCTGCATGATCACCGAACGTATGCGGCTGACAGGATTTCTGTTGCTGCTGGGGTGCGGCTGGGGTCTGACACAGCCGCTGATCAAGATCACCGTAAGTGCAGGGTATCAGCCCCTTGGCGTCGTCTTTTGGCAGATGCTGATCGGCGCGGTGCTGCTGGGTATTCTGCGATGGCGGCAGATGGGGCGGATGCCGTTCACAATCAGGACGCTTGCCGTTTGGCTGATGATCGCAACGATCGGCACATTGATCCCGGGGGCGACCGGTTTTCGGGCCGCATTCCATCTGCCGTCGGGGATCATGTCGATTGTGATCGCGACGATCCCGATGATGGCGTTTCCCATTGCGCTGGCGCTGGGGAATGATCGGTTCTCAATGCGCCGTCTGGGCGGGCTATGCCTTGGCCTGATCGGCGTCGGTCTGATCGCCCTGCCCGAAGCAAGCCTGCCGGAGCGCGCCATGATTGCCTTTCTACCATTGGCGCTGGTCGCACCCTTCTGCTACGCCTGTGAAGGCAACATCGTGGCACGCTGGGGCACGGCGGGGCTTGATCCGTTTCAGGTGCTTTTCGGCGCATCGGCGTTGGGCGCCGTGATTGCCTTGCCGCTCGCGCTGGGATCGGGGCAGTTCTTTGTCCCGCAATCGCCCTATATCCTTGCTGATTTTACATTGCTGCTCAGTTCCATGGTCCACGTGCTTGTTTATTCGGGCTACGTCTGGCTGATCGCGCGCGCAGGCGCGGTATTTGCCGGGCAGGTCAGCTATATCGTCACCGGATCAGGCGTGTTCTGGGCCATACTTCTCTTGGATGAAACCTATAGCCTTTGGGTCTGGCTTGCGCTGGTGTGCATGGCTGCGGGTCTGAGCCTTGTCCAACCACGGGTTGCCGATCCGCAGCCACTCGGCGACACTCGTGCCCATGGATAACCTCTTCGCCCTGACACAAACCCAAAGTGCAGTGCTGACCATGGCCGTCGTCGTGGGCATGTTCTTGCTGTTCCTGTGGGAGCTTTATCCGACCGAAGTCGTGGCAATGATCGGCGTGTCGATCCTGCTGGCCACAGGCGTTTTGCCTTATGAGGCGGCAGTGATGGCGCTGGCGAACCCAGCCCCCTGGACGATTGCGGCAATGTTCATCATCGTGGGCGCCTTGGTGCGCACGGGAGCCTTGAACGCGATGACGCAGATTGCTGAACGGCAGGCCAAGGTCAGCCCCGCGCGTGCGATCGGTGGTGGTCTGGTGTTTGTTGCTGTCGCAAGTGCGATAATGAACAACACACCTCTGGTGGTCGTGATGATCCCGGTCTTTGTGCAACTGGCGCGCAGCTTGGGTACTTCGGCCTCCAAATTGCTGATCCCGCTCAGTTATGCCGCCATCGTCGGCGGCACGATGACGCTGTTGGGCACCTCGACCAACCTGCTGGTGGATGGTGTCGCGCGCGCATCGGGGATGGAGCCATTCGGCATTCTGGAAATCTTTCCCATTGGCGTTGTCGTGGTGCTGTGGACCTTTACCTATCTTTACTTCATGGCCCCCCGCCTGCTGCCGGATCGGCAAAGCATGGCGACGATGCTGTCGGATCGGTCCAAGAAAAAGTTTTTCTCCGAGGCGGTGATCCCCCCCGACAGCAATCTGATCGGGCGCGAAGTGACCGGTGTGCAACTGTTCAAACGCGATGGCGTAAGACTGGTCGACGTTGTGCGCGGGGACAAATCGCTGCGACGCAGGCTGAAGGACGTCACGTTGCAGGTCGGTGACAGGGTGGTTTTGCGCACGGAAATGACCGAGTTGCTGTCCTTGCAAGCGAATAAGGAACTGCGGCGCGTTGATCAGCTTTCATCGGTTGAAACCACGACGGTCGAGGTTCTGATCACGCCTAACTGCAAGATGGTCGGTCGTCGTCTGGGTGCCATGCGGTTGCGGCGGCGTTATGCGGTATATCCGCTGGCGGTGCATCGGCGGGATGCGAATATCAGCGCGCAGATTGATGATATCGTGGTGAAAGTCGGCGATACGTTGCTGCTGGAAGGCGCGCCTGAAGATATTCAGCGCCTTGCAGAAGACATGAACCTTGGCGATGTGTCCGAAGCGTCCCAGCGCGCCTATCGCCGTGGACATGCCCCTGTCGCCATTGGTGTGCTGTTGGGGGTTGTCACATTGGCGGCTTTGGGCGTTGCCCCGATCCTGATGCTTGCCATGATTGGAGTGACCATCGTGTTGATGACCAAATGCATCGACGCTGAAGAGGCATTTTCCTACATTGATGGCCGCCTACTCGCGTTGATCTTCGCGATGCTGGGGGTCGGCTCCGCACTGCAATCTTCGGGCGCGGTCGAGATCATTGCGGATACACTTTCGCCTGTCATGCTCGTACTGCCGCCCTTTCTGGTGGTTTTGGCCGTTTACTCGCTTGCCAGCATCCTGACGGAACTTGTGTCCAACAACGCGGTTGCCGTGGTCATGACCCCGATTGCGATTGGTCTGGCCAGCGCATTGGGCGTTGATCCGCGACCGCTTGTCGTGGCCGTGATGATCGCGGCCAGTGCAAGTTTTGCGACGCCAATCGGCTATCAGACCAATACGCTGGTCTATGGACCGGGTGGTTACAAATTCTCGGATTTCCTCAAATTCGGCATCCCGCTGAACCTGACGCTGGCCCCCATCGTTTCCTTCGTGATCCCCTTTATCTGGCCGCTGTAAGGCGGGGTTGCGGGGGCTGTGCCGCTTGCCGTATAGAGGCGCAGATCAACGCGATAAAGACGAGGTTCTCCGATGGCTGGCCACTCCAAATGGGCAAATATTCAGCACCGCAAGGGGCGGCAGGACAAGCTGCGCTCAAAGCTGTTTTCCAAGCTGGCCAAGGAAATCACCGTGGCCGCCAAAATGGGCGATCCGGACCCGGACAAAAACCCGCGTTTGCGTCTGGCGGTGAAGGAAGCCAAGTCCAATTCTGTCCCCAAGGACGTGATCGACCGCGCGATCAAGAAATCGCAAGGCGGCGACGCCGAAAACTATGATGAAATCCGCTATGAGGGGTACGGCCCCAACGGCGTGGCTGTGATCGTCGAGGCGATGACGGACAACCGCAACCGCACCGCATCAACCGTGCGCTCTACCTTTTCCAAGAACGGCGGCAATCTTGGCGAAACTGGCTCGGTCGGGTTCATGTTCGACCGCAAGGGCGAGGTGGTCTATCCGGTCGACGTCGGCGACGCCGACACTGTGATGATGGCCGCGATCGAGGCCGGGGCCGAGGACGTGGAGAGCAGCGAGGAC
>CBDTVH010000324.1:0-3573 GCA_965363665.1 uncultured Yoonia sp.
GCCACACTGATCCGCGGCAAATCCGATGTGCCCACCTTCCCCCCCGAAGCCCCCGCCCTGGCCACTATCACGGCCGGCCTGCGCGCAAAATTCGACCCACGCGGCATTCTTAACCCCGGGATCATGAGCTGATGCAAACCACCTTTACCCCCGAACAACTCACCGATCCGGCGATCAAGCGATCCAACGAAATCCTGCGGTCGTGCGTGCATTGCGGTTTCTGTACCGCGACCTGCCCAACATATCAGGTGCTGGGCGACGAACTGGATAGCCCGCGTGGGCGCATTTACCTCATCAAGGACATGCTCGAGAATGAGCGCAAGCCGGACGAAAAGACAGTCAAGCATATCGACCGCTGCCTGTCCTGCCTTGCCTGCATGACGACCTGCCCGTCGGGCGTGCACTACATGCACCTTGTCGATCACGCGCGGGCCTATATCGAAAAGAACTATGACCGGCCGTGGTCCGATCGGGCGTTGCGTTGGCTCTTGGCACGTATTCTGCCCTATCCCATGCGCTTCCGCGTCGCCCTGCTGGGGGCAAAAATCGGACGCCCCTTCGCACGGTTGATGCCTGATGCACGCCTGCGCGCGATGCTGGAAATGGCACCCAAGACCATTCCGCCTGTCAGCCGAAATGATGATCCGCAGACCTTCCCGGCCAAAGACAAGAAAATGCGGGTCGCGCTGATGACAGGCTGTGCGCAGAAGGCACTGAACACAGACATCAATGATGCCACGATCCGCCTGCTGACACGTCTTGGCGCAGAAGTCGTGGTGGCCGAAGGGGCGGGCTGTTGCGGCGCTCTGACGCACCACATGGGCAAAGAGAAAGAGAGCCATGCGACGGCGGCCAAGAACATTCGCGCATGGGCGAAAGAAATGGACGGTGAGGGGCTGGATGCCATCGTCATCAACACCTCCGGCTGTGGCACGACTGTCAAGGACTACGGCCACATGTTCCGTAACGATGCACTGGCCGAGGATGCCGCCCGCGTCTCTGCGATCGCCATGGACGTCTCCGAAATTCTGATGAAACTGGACATGCCAGAAGGCGACGATAAGGGCACCAAGGTTGCCTATCACGCCGCATGTTCCTTACAGCATGGCCAGCAGATCAAGACGTTCCCCAAGGATCTGCTCAAGAAAGCGGGCTTCACCGTGTTGGAATCTGCCGACAGCCACCTGTGCTGCGGATCGGCGGGCACCTACAATCTGATGCAGCCTGAAATCTCCAAGCAACTCAAGGACCGCAAGGTGCAAACGCTTGAGGCACTGACGCCTGATATCATCGCGGCGGGGAACATTGGTTGCATGATGCAGATCGGTGGCGGGACCGAGGTACCCATCGTGCATACCGTCGAATTGCTGGACTGGGCCACGGGTGGACCGCAGCCGCCGGCCCTGACCGCGCCGGGCAAGCAGGAACCGCAGATCCCAATTTTGCGATAATGCCATAATCCTGCCCCAACTCTCGGCCAAGTTGGTGAAATGGGATCGGTATCGAGCATTAAAAAGACTTTGTTTGCAGCGTTTCTGACCGTCACTTCAGCACTTGCCGCACAAGCGCAAGATGCGGGTCTGGTCACGCTTCAAACACGACAGGACAGCCAAGGCTGGGAGGCTGTTGGCAGGTTGGATATTCGGGGCAAGGGTTTTTGCACAGCCGCCTTGATCCGTGACCGATTGATCCTGACGGCTGCCCACTGCCTTTATGATCTTGACGGTTCATTGATTGCGCCCAACCGCTTCTCGTTCCAGGCCGGGCTGCGCGACGGGCAGGCGCAGGCATCGCGGCGCGTCACGCGGGCTGTGGCGCACCCGGATTACCTGCATACCGGTGCTGCGACAAACGCGGGGGAAGTTGCGCTTGATATCGCTGTACTAGAGCTGGCCCGCCCGATCCGCAACACGCGCATCCGGCCCTACAGGATCGCGCAGCGTCCGATTGCCGGTGATCAGGTTGGTGTGGTGTCCTACGCGCGCGGACGCGAAAATGCAGCCAGCCTACAGCAAGTGTGCGATGTTCTTGGGCGGCAAACCGGCGTGATCGTGATGACCTGCGATGTCGAATACGGCTCCAGCGGCTCACCGGTCTTTATGGTGGATCAGGGCGAAACCCGGATTGCATCGGTGGTGTCGGCGATGGCGCATGTGAACGGACAAAAGGTGGCGCTTGGCACTTCGCTTGAGGGGCCACTCAACGCACTTCTCAGCCATTTTGCGACACTTGGCCCCGCCCGACCTGGTGGCACGCAGCGCCTGATTGACGTGAATGGGCGCAACGACACAGGGGCGAAATTCGTCCGCCCCTGAACCCCTTGAAAGCAGGGAACGATATTCCCAAATAACAAACATCGGGATGCCAATGATGGGTCCCGACAGCAAACCGCCTGTCCCCAATGGGAAGGCAACACATTGTTATCGCTTAAGAAAGGATGACCCAAATGCGTGCATTTGATCTGACACCCCTCTACCGTGCCACCGTTGGCTTTGACCAGATTGCCGATCTTATGGATCGTGCGCTTGCCAGCGACGTCGGCCAAAACACCTACCCGCCTTACAACATCGAAAAAACCGATGATGACGCATGGCGCATCTCGATTGCCGTCGCTGGTTTTTCCGATGAAGAGCTTGCGATCGAGGTGAAGGACCGCTCGCTTCATGTCACTGGCCGCAAATCGACCGAAGATGAAGAGCGCACCTACCTGCACCGCGGCATCGCCACACGCGCGTTCGAGCGTCGTTTCCATCTGGCCGACCACGTCCGCGTGACGGGTGCCGCCCATGAGAACGGCATGCTGCACATCGATCTCGCGCGCGAAGTGCCAGAAGCACTGAAACCCCGCCGGATCGAGATTACGTCTGATACGAAGAAAGACGCCAATCTGGTCGAGGCGAAGTCGGTGAACTAAGCTAAAATGCTAGATTTTGATGGCGCGCGACCTGACAAGGGTGGCGCGCCATTCTTGTAGGGTTGGGTGGGTAAGTAAGAGTCCGGTTTGAGTCCTGAGTGACGGATGCTGCTTAATGCACGAATGTCTGTTATAGAGAACCATCTTTGTCGGAGGCCCGCTTGCAGCACTCACAATTCTATTCTGCGTGCAACGATACCAAGTGGTTAGAATTGCGTGCACTCGTCCTGTCATTTGAAGCAGCGCATCGACCAAAATTCCGTTCTAGGTGTATTTCCAACGGCTACATTTCTGAGTGGGATGGAGAATGGTACCATCACTTCTGTGAAGGTGGATTCAAAGATATAGAGTGGATCGAGCTAAAGTTTAAGCCAGCCGATTGCATTCACTTATTGAGCGGGATTCTTGAGATCGGCCTTGTTGGCGAAGGTCGAAGCAATCTATTACGGATTTACGGCTACGTGCCGAAAGGCGTTTATTCAAGACGACTGAACGAAGAGGATTTGAACGCGATCCGAGCTTGAAAATCAGCGGAGATGATACTCTATCAAATCTAGGGACCACCAGAAGCAGACGTTCCGTTTCCACCGCTGAAAGGCAGCAATGTCCGCATTGCCGACATCCAAAAACAAAAACGCCGCCCCGGATCGGAGCGGCGT
>CBDTVH010000325.1:0-3568 GCA_965363665.1 uncultured Yoonia sp.
TGGAATTCCGAACGCTTCGCCAGTTGCGACAGACCCGCATTGAACTGCTCGAGGATCAGCTTGACCACGTCATGCTGGATGTCGGCGGCAACGCCTGCCTTGGTCAGCGGTTTTTCGATCCAGTCACCGCCGCGCGGAAAGGCGGGGCCATATCCATGCACCAGAATATGCACGGGCGGCAGGGCGGTGTGGACTCGCGTAAAAATCTCAAGGAACCGCCCCAGAACTTCGCGCAGGAAGGTGTTGACGGTATCGCCGACCAAATCCTCGGCGGTGGCCCCGGGAAAAGG
The DNA here is from genome assembly GCA_965363665.1 of uncultured Yoonia sp. Taxonomy (GTDB): domain Bacteria; phylum Pseudomonadota; class Alphaproteobacteria; order Rhodobacterales; family Rhodobacteraceae; genus Yoonia. The sequence continues at coordinate 291 of CBDTVH010000325.1, forward strand.
CGTTTCAACCAGATGCCCCAGTTGGCCGTTATCGAAAAGGTCATTGCCGCCACCTGACAGCAGAAGTGCCGACGCCCGTTCGGCCTGCAGGTTGACGATGATTTCGCGTTGGAGCTGGATATCCTCCAGTTCATCACCGGCGGCCCCAAGGCTGAGGATCGCATGATCATGCATCAGATGGTCGATGATATCTTGCAGCTTGGTGGGGTATTGGAACCAGCTGTCACCTTCCGAGACGATCCTGTGACCATCCCAGCCAGCCGCAATCCGACTGCGATAGGCCCGATGCCTTCGCCGCCGCATGACCCAATTGGCCAGCCCCATGGCCACACCGCCTTCGACGCGGGGCGGGATGTCCGTAACAAGAGCCGGGTTGGGCACCAATTCGGGTGCCATCTGGTTCGGCACCGGGATTTCGAGCATGTATTGCATGTAGTGATCCAGGTCGCTGGCGGGGTCACTCAGCGCCTCGATCAGATCATCATAGGCAATGGGGGGTATTTCCGATTCAGGCATAATGCACCTTAAAATAGCTTATTGTTTAAAGGCCGAGTCGTAGAAAATAGGTATATCATACCACTTTTGAGCCAAATTTCCTAAGTCAGGTAAACCTGACCGCTGGCAACTAGGGTTGTCGTGCCGGGATTGCTGCGTTTCAATCCAGTAAGGTCATGGATCTGGTCCAGCCCCAGCCACACCTTGAGTGGCCAAGAAGGTTGCTGGCTTCTCATCCGGTTAAGCGTAAATTTCTGGGAAGCGTGCACGGCGGCACAACTGCGCAGCAGATCCACTCTTGGTTTATGCCTCCATTGGTGACAAGAACCACGGACTGTCGCCTGAAATCGCCGACACCAGGGAATAGCGATTGGCATGGTGCGCATTCGGACCTATCGTCTTGATCAACCTAATGATAGCCCACGCGACAGACCGGTAAGGACCCCCATTGGCGCGCATTTTTGTTTTCGGGTTCGACTTGACCGAAGCCTCACAGGTCAGACGGATCAAGAGTATCCAGATGCTGGGGCACGAGGTCCAATCAGCGGCATTCCAGCGTGGCAATATGAACGCCAATTTCGTTCCCGCGTGGCACAATATCGACCTTGGATTTGTTCCGAACGAAAGCCATGGAAAGCGGATAATCGGCATCCTCCGCGGTATCTGGCGGGTCATGGGGCATCGCCAGGCCCTGAACAGTGCCGATGTGATCATGGCGCGCAACTTTGACCTTTTGGTGATCGCGTGGGTTACACGGATGCTTGCCGGAGCAGGTCGGGTGCCATTGATTTACGAATGCCTGGATATCCATGGATTGTTCACAAAGACCGGACCCGTGGGTGCCGCGATGCGCTGGTGCGAACGTCGGCTGCTGGCCCGGGTGCAACTGCTGATCGTCTCGTCTCCCGGTTTTGTGACTCATTATTTTAACGCGGTGCAGGGTTACGATGGCCCGCATGTCGTCATTGAAAATAAACTGTGGTTCGATGGTCCGCCTGTCGGTCGGCCAATGACCCGCCATCGACACGATGTGCTGACAATCGGTTGGGTCGGATCAATCCGTTGCGCGCCAAGCTTGAAATTGTTGATGCAAGTTGCCGATCATTTCGGCGACAGCGTTGCCATTCGCATTCATGGCAACGTGCACCGACATGTCTTGCCGGATTTCGATGCGCAATTGGCAAACCGCGCGAATGTAACATATTTTGGACCATATGCGTATCCAGACGGCTTGGCGGAAGTTTATGCTGCTTGCGATATGGTCTGGGCGCAAGATTTGTGGCAGCGCGGTGCCAACTCTGACTGGTTGCTACCAAATCGCATTTATGAGGCCAGCTGGTTTGGCTGCCCATCCATCGCGGTGGCTGACACGGAAACCGGGCGCAAGGTTGCAACAGACGGATTGGGGTTCACTATAGAGAAGCCCACTGCCGAGGCGCTGATTGATCTGATCGCAGGGCTGGACTACGACAAGATCAATGACGTCTCCGAAAGACTTCTGGCGCAGGATGACACCGCATTCATGTTGCGCCCCAGCGACGTCGAAGCGGCGTTGGACCATGTGTTAGGGACCAAGACCTAAAGCCCGGCTTTTGTGTACAATCGTTTCGCAACCTGTCTTGTGCGGTCGCGCAAAATCGTTGCAGTGGTTGGTTGGGAATAGCCGGGCACGGACCGGCCCGCAGCCAAAGCGGCACGACTATCGGACTGATATCTGGTCAACCAATCCGAGGTCTGAGCGGTCTTTTTCTGTTGCTGCGGTGCAAAGGTCGTTTCGGCCATCTTTGCGTCGCTGATATCAACACCAAGATAATCGGCAATCTGCGCGATTGCGGCGGGCATATCTGCCACGATGTCTTCGTAATAGAGCTCAAGCGGCTGAATACCCATGCTGCACAGAAAGCTTTGCCAGTCAGCATTTCCACGCGAAATCGCATCCATCTTCTCGGTGATCAAAGACCAATCGTAGGACGCTGGTGCTGTTTCAGGCATATCCGAAATCCACGCACCGGTTTGTTGGGCACGGGCGAAGGACATTGCCTGTTTCAACAAATCACGTCGCCGCAAATGAATAAATTTATAATCCAGTGGCGCAGGTTCATGCTGAATGAATGCTGGCAGATGTTCGTGATGTAACTTGACCGCAAAAACACCATTGGGACCCGTCCGCACCGATTTGATGTAATCCAGAGGCGCGGATGTGCCGGCACGTTTTTGCCAGACATGCCAGTTGCCCGGGTTCAGATATTCCAGCGGATAACCAAATTCCCCCGAACCATGCAATTTGTGGCCAAGGAAATGGCTTCCGCAGCGTGGTGTGGTGCAAAGGGCCAGCTTCGTATTGATCTGCGTGGTCGGAAAGTCGTGCGCGGGATCAAACTGGCGACGCCAGAGGCCGTCAGGAATATCCTTCTCAGGTTCGATTTCTGACATCATCCGGAACCTTTGATTACCATCTGCGTTGGGCACGAGAACAGAATCAAACCATGTACTTCGAGCGATTTTACATGCAACTGGAGCGTGCCGTGCAAGTCTTAATGCTGCAACGCAGAATCAAGCGTATATTTGCCAAAATTGCGCAATGTGGAGGTGTGCCGATCAATCGCATCGGCGTATTTCCGACACCGGGCGCGCGAAAATCCGGCAATCGTGCCAATGGTTTGAAATTGAATGAAAAATTTGCGCGATGTTGAGCGTACCACAGTTGAAATGCGTAAATAGGATGCATGTTATGTCTCAGGTGCCAAACGACCAAGGCAACTTCTTGCCGAATTTGCACAATC
>CBDTVH010000326.1:0-3566 GCA_965363665.1 uncultured Yoonia sp.
CGGTCGTGGATGACGACATCGGCTTTATCGAGCGCATTGCGCGCTTTGAGCGTCAAAAGCTCAGGATCACCGGGGCCTGCGCCGACCAGATCAACCGAACCGGATTTTCCAGCCTGCATGACATGGGTGTCGAGCAAGGTTTCAAGCGCAGGAATCACGCCGCTTTCGCCTTCGTTTGCCAGTGCTGCGGGGCCGGTGCCGAAATAGAACGATGACCAGAAATCGCGCCGCTTGCGCCCCATCGGCAGCACCTCAACCGCGTGTCGGAAGGTCTTGCCGATCCGGGCCAGCACGCCCAATGACGTCGGCAGCCGCTCTTCCAGTTCCGCCTTGATCGCGCGGGCCAGCACCGGGGCCGCGCCTTCGGTGCCAATGGCCACAGTCACGGGGTCACGGTCCACGATGGCGGGGGTGATGAACTGGCTGTCGGCAAGGTTATCGACAATGTTGACCAGCGCGCCTTCGGCATGGGCAATCGCGGCAACGCGGGCGTCTTCGGCGTCATCTTCGTTGGCGGCATAGAACAGGGCAGCGCAAAGCGCATCGCCGGGTTCCATGGCGCGTTCAATGACCCGCAGCTTACCCTGCTCGGCCCATTTGCGAATGTCGTCAGCGATGTCTTCTGCTATCACAGTCAGATGCGCCTCGGTTTTCATCAGCAGACGCAGCTTGGCCATGGCAGCATCGCCCCCGCCGGAAAGAACGATGCGGCGGCCTGCGACGGCAAGGAAGATTGGAAAGTGCTGCATGGGGCGACCTTTTGATTTCTAGTCTTCAATATAGAATAATGTTCTGCTAATTGCCTCCCCCAAGGGCCAGTTAAGGACGAGTGTTCTGCCGATGCGTAATTTCGGCACATGCGTCCTGCGATTTTGGAGAATAAAGAATGTCGGTACGGATTGACGCCACAGACCGGAAGATTTTGCGCGCTTTGCAAGCGGATGCAACGCAATCACTGGACGAAATTGCCAAGGCGGTGGGGTCTTCCAAGACACCGGTGTGGAATCGCATTCGCAAGATGCGCGAAGCGGGGATTATCGGGCAGCAGACGGTGTTGCTGGATGCAGAGGCATTGGGGTTCGAGGCGTGTTTCTTTGTGCTGATCCGCACGTCGGAACATGACGCGGACTGGCAGGGGCGGTTCCTGAAAGCGTTGAAATCGCGCCCCGAGGTGCAAGAGGCGCATCGGCTGGCCGGGGATATCGACTATATTCTGAAGGTCCGCGTTCAGAATGCACGCGCATATGATACGTTCTATCAAGCGCTGATTTCCGAAGTGAAAGTGCACAACGTGACGGCGCTTTTGTCGATGGAGGAAATCAAGTCGACAGTCGCGCTGCCGCTTTGAGCCGAGATCTGGCCGCCCTGGGCGCGAATATCGCCATCGGATGACACGAACGCAGGTTATACGGTTCTGGGTTCAAACATCTGTCGAAACCATCAACCGTTCCAGCCCGTGAAAGTGGTAGACGTTACCATATCGCGGTGCCTCGGACAGACGCAGGTTTGGGCACCGTTCAAAAAGAACCTCAAGGGCGATCTGTAGCTCCAGCCGCGCAAGTGGCGCACCTACGCAAAAGTGGATGCCCCCGCCAAAGCTGGTGTTCTGCGGGCCTTTGCGGGTCGGGTCGAACACATCAGGCCGGTCATAGGCCGATGGGTCGCGGTTGGCCGCACCCAGCAAGCAGGCAATCTGATCGCCACGTTTGAATTGGTGTTCGCCCAAGGCCACATCTTCATACACCCAGCGGGTGAACATATGCAGCGGGGGGTCATAGCGGATGATCTCTTCGACCACTGTTTCGGTGATGTCCGTCACACCATGTTGCAACAGCGTCTTGGTGCCATTGCCCAGCGTGTGTACCGTTGCCTCATGCCCGGCGTTCAACAGCAGGATACAGGTCGTGATCAGCTCGTCCTCGGTCAGCGTGTCACCCTGTGCCTCGGCCGCGATCAGGGTCGAAATCAGGTCATCGGTCGGTGTCCTGCGCCGTTTCGCGATGTAGCTACGCATAAAAGCAACAAAATCGTTTGTGGCGGCGATGGCATCAGCCTCGATCCGGGGCGTGCGACGCGCCTGATACATGGCGACCATGGCGTTCGACCAGCGCACCAGATCATCGGCGCGATCCTGGGGCACACCGAGCAGGCGCGCGATGATGACAACCGGGACCGGCTGGGCGTAGTGCGCGAGTAGATCAAAGGGTTCCGCGGGAAAGTCGTCGATTAGCGCATGACACAAGGTGCGAATATCCGGCGCCAGTGCCGCAATCGTCCGGCTTGTGAAAGCGCGCAGGACGAGGGCGCGCAGGCGGGTGTGGCGGGGCGGCTCCAACTCAAGCATGGAGTGGGCCTCGACGGCGTAGAAAGGTGCCAGGTGTTCTGGAACCACCGGGGCCATTTCCGCGGGGCATTCGCGCCCCATCCGTCGGTCGCGCAGGACGGCATGCACCATCTTGTGAGAGACAGCGCAGGCCATGTCGTAGTCAGCCCACCAAATGAAGTCACCGGACTGGCGTGCCACCTCATAGAAGGGGTAGGGGTCTTGCACAAAGGCCGGATCGGTGGGGGATTGACTGAGCTTTTTCATGCGGCAGGTGTGTCGGACGCCCCCGGTTATTGCAAGGGCCAGAACGGTAGCTATCCACACGCCGAACGTGATGATTAGGCGAAGAAGTGCCGCGACATTCTGACGCGCATGGAATCAAATTTTTCCATGTTAGCGTGCATACAGTTGGATACAAAAGTCGTCTAAGTTACCGATGAAGTGACATAATCACTAGCCAACAAGGGGGGACGTTCATGGCCAAAGCGCCTATGAACGCGGAGGCGTTTGATCGCTTGGAATACCACAGGGCTGACCGCCAGTTCAGGTTGGTCGAACAGGAATTGCCGCGAGATGCTGTGTCAGTTCTTGCGCGGGAAGTTGTAAGACGCCTTGCTTTCAAAATGCCACGTGCTGTGAAAAAAGAAGATCTGCCAACGCCGACGGACATTGACCAGCTGTGCGCAGCCTTGTTGTCCAAGCAAGATGACGCGGCCGATAAGTTCATTCTGGCGGCGCGCCGTGACGGTGTCGAGGTCGAGGCGATTTACCTGGGATACGTCGCTGGGGCCGCGCGTCGGCTGGGCGAAATGTGGGATGACGACGAAGTGTCGTTCATTGACGTCACATTGGCCAGTGGCAAGCTTTACCGGATTATTCGCGCGCTGCGGCATGTAATTGCCCCGGGCATCCTGGCTGAACGGGACGAATGGCCGGCGATGTTCGCATTAGTACCGGGTGAGACACATACACTGGGCATTGAAATCGCGACCGACATTTTCCGCCGTGAAGGTTGGGACGTCGATATGATGGTCGGGCTGGACCACGATATGCTGGTGGATCAATCAGATCGCCGCAATTATCGCGCGATTGTTCTGGTCGCCAGTTCCGATGATATGATCGAACCCTTGACCAGACTGGTTCTTGCAATCCGCATCTCACATCCTTTGGCGCATCTGGTCGTGGCGGGTAATATTCTTGATCATCATCCTGATATTCTGGAGCTTGTAGGCGCGGATGC
>CBDTVH010000327.1:0-3556 GCA_965363665.1 uncultured Yoonia sp.
AAGCCGGCTTTGTCAGCTACATGCTGCTCGACCTGAACGACGGCACCGGTGCGTTCACGCAGGCCTCGGGGCGCTTGCCACTGCAGCTGATCTCGGCCCAGCAGCACGTGCTGGTCGACCTCGACGCCACCTCGCCGCTGCGCCTGCCTGAAGACATTGATGCGGGGCTTGATCTGTTTTTCAGGCAAACGCCGGATATGGTGATGTCCTGCTGCGAGAGCCGCAAGAACCCCTATTTCAACATGCTGGAAACCGACGCCAACGGTGCATTGCAGGTGTCAAAGCCCCTGCCCCACGGCGTTGTGGCCCGCCAGCAGGCCCCGATGGTCTATGACCATGTCGGGCTCGTTTACGTGGTCAAGCCGTCATATCTGCGCAGCGCATCGCGACTGTTTGAAGGCCATGTGATACCGCTGATCGTTCCCAATGAACGCAGCCTCGATGTGGACAGCCCGTTTGATTGGGACGTCATCGAGTATCTGCTGGGCAAACAAATCGCTGATGGGTTACGCAACCCGGCCTAACGCCATCCTTGCCACGGCTTCAACGCCGCTTGCTTGGCTGCAAAGCTGGCGGTCACCGCACTACGGTCGTATTCGGTCCTGATCCAGTCGGCGATTGCGATCGGGCTTTGTGCGTTGCGTGCGGCATAGACATCCAAGAAGTGATCCAAGACGCCGGTGGACGACCGGCGGATATGCAGGTAGCGAAAGCTGAGTTGCTTTCGCGCCTCAGCGACCGACGCCCCTTCGTGCACCATCAAATAGATCGCGGCTGCAAGGCCGGTCCGGTCCGCACCAGATTTGCAATGGATCAGAAACGGCCGTTCCATCGTCTCAAACGCATCCAGGACGGCGATCAGCTGCTTGGCCTTCGGCGCTTGTCGGGCAGACATGCCGACCGTCACCAGCTTCAGGCCAAGTCGCGCACAGCTTTCCTCTTCAAACAGATAATGGGGCTGTTTGGCGACACCGCGCAGGTTCAGGATCGTCTTGACGCCCATATCGGCGTAAGCCTGAAATCGCCGATGGTCCGGGTGGTTTGAGCGATAGACGCCGTCACTGACTTTCTCAAAGTTATGCCAGAACGTCCGCAACACGCCGTGATCCAGCCACCTGACATGCCAATAGGACTTCTTGCGCTCGTTCGGGTCGGTGATGTCGTGCCCGAAGGATTTGCGCAGTTCACGCTCTTTGCGGTCCAATGTGCTGAATAACTTGCGGATCATCTTGCGCTCGGTTGTCGGTGCTGGAGTGTCACTTGGACCAAGCGTGGCCGTATTGCAATGGCAAGGCGCCAATTGCCCCTGTCACTGAAACCCAATAAACACGCAGCATACGCAGATGCAGGAGACCCATCATGGACATCGCTGGCCGGAAAATCGGACCCAAGCCCCCCCCCTCGTGATCGCCGAAATCGGGATCAACCATGGTGGTGATCTGGCCGTCGCGAAAGAAATGGTGCGTCTGGCCGCCGGTGCGGGCTGCGAGATGATCAAGCATCAGACCCATATCATCGAAGATGAAATGACCGAAGAAGCCAAGCAGATCTTTCCACCGAATGCCGATGTCTCGATCTGGGACGTCATGGCAGAATGCGCATTATCGCTGGAAGATGAAAGAGAGCTGAAACGCTATACCGAAAGCCTTGGCATGATCTGGATTTCGACGCCGTTTTCACGGGCTGCGGCTGATTTCCTACACGAACTTGACGTACCTGCGTTCAAAATCGGGTCGGGCGAGGCCGACAACCTGCCCCTCATTCGTCATGTCGCCCGGATGGGCAAACCGGTGATCATGTCGACGGGCATGCAAAGCATCGAGACAATCCGCGCATCCGTTGCCATTCTCGATGACGCGGGGATCGACTATGCGCTGCTGGAATGCACCAACCTTTATCCATCACCGCCTGAAATCGTTTCCCTGCAAGGTGTGACCGACCTCAAGACCGCCTTTCCCAACGCCGTCGTCGGATTCTCTGATCATTCCATCGGCCCTGACATGGCGCTCGCGTCCGTGGCGCTGGGGGCCTGTATTCTGGAACGGCACTACACCGACACGCGCTATCGCAAAGGCCCTGATATCATCAACTCGATGGATCCGGCTGAATTGCGTTATATCATCGACCGGTCCCGCGAAATCCACACTGCCTTGCATAACCCCAAGCAGCGCACGACCGCCGAAGAAGACGTCTACCGCTTTGCCCGCGCATCTGTGGTGGCCGACCGTGACTTGCCCGCAGGTCACAAGATTACCGAAGCCGACATCTGGGCGCGCCGCCCGGGATCGGGGGAAATCGCGGGGTATGATTTTGATAAAGTGGTGGGCAAGACAGTGAACCGCGCACTGAAACGTAACACGCAGCTAACTTGGGCCGATCTGGATGGCTGAGCCATTCACCTTTGTCTGCCTTGACCCGCGAAAGCAGAAACGCGCATGGATCGACACCATCCTTTCGCCATTGGGCACGCTTGTTTGGCAGTCTCTTCCCAAGGTCAGCCTGCAGGATTGGCCGCAATCGGCAGAGCGGGCAGAAACCGCGCTGATGGCGGCGCGCCACATCCCCGCAGCGGGACTGAAACGCAATGTCTGGCACCGGATTCTGCGGATGCAATACAACGGCACGCGCCGCCATTTTGAACGTCACCCTGATCATGTCGCGGTCGGATGGAACGGGCTGAACGGGACGCGGCGCGTCTTTATGGACGCCGCCAAGGACTCAGGGGCGAAAACGTTGTTTTTCGAACTCGGCCCTTTTCCCGAACGGATCACGGTTGATCCCGAAGGTGTCAATTACGTGAATGCGCTGCCGCGCGATGCCGCTCCTTACAAGGAATGGCTGGACCAAACAGACGTCAACCCGGAAGGATGGCGCGCTCTGGGTGCAAAGATCAAGCAACGCACACCCGATCAAGCACCCATAACATCGGCAGATCTGCCACCGCTGACCGACCCATTTATCTTTGCGCCCCTGCAAGTACCCGGCGACAGTCAGCTACGCCTTTTCGGGGGCAATTTCCGCACCGTAGACAGCTTTGTGCAAGCATTGCAGAAGGCCGCAAAAAGGCTTCCTGAAGGCTGGCACTTGCGGCTGAAAGAGCATCCCAACACGCCGCCATTCGTTGCCGATATCTTGGGGAACACTGACGCACCCATTCATCTGGACAATGCAACGGACACCTTCGCGCAAGTCGCCGCCAGCCGGGGTGTGATCACCGTCAATTCATCTGTTGGCTTGGAGGCGATGTTCTTTGACAAACCTGTAGTCGCTTGTGGCAACTGCTTTTGGTCCATTCCCGGCATGGCCGAAAAGGCACCGGACCAAGCGGCCCTGAACAAAGCAATGGCGCGCGCGGACACATGGCAGTTTGACATCGAAACGCGCAACGCAGTCATGAGCTTTCTTGATTGCGTTTATTATCCGCACGTCACCAACAGCGATGCGAACACGACGCAACTGATAAAAGACCGGCTTGAGCGCACCGGCGCGTTTGGTTCTTTGACCCACCCAGGTGTGACCCCATGATGTGGCCTTTCCGCAGATCAGCGCCGAGCCT
>CBDTVH010000328.1:0-3548 GCA_965363665.1 uncultured Yoonia sp.
CGGACGGTAGTGCAGGTGCAGGGGTAGGTTCGCCTCCACCGAACCATAGGCGCAGGAGCGGAGGTGGGAGCCTTCCCGGACAAGTGTACAAAGTCGGTGCAAGGACAACTCACTCCTCGCGCTCTTCCAGCAGGTTTCTCAGGTCGTTCCGCGTCAGCCCGATGTCGTCCAGCCATCGGTCATCTTGACGCAACAGCATCCATGCCATTGAGCGTCGCCGCTCTTGCAGGTCAAGCCAATGCCGCCACAGTTTCAAAATCATGGTTTACCAGCCTTTCTCTTATGAAAGGCAGTGTCCAACGCGCCATTGACATCAATCAAACGAATAAATCTAATAGGTGGTATGTATATTTCTGATAGGTACGTGGAATGCAAACACCGCTCGACAGTGATCTGATGCGCAGCTTCCTGGCCGTCGCTGATGCGGGGTCAGTGACCCGTGCGGCAGACCAGATCGGCCGCACCCAATCGGCGGTGTCCATGCAGATCCGCAAGCTGGAAGATAGTCTTGGTCAAAGCGTTTTCAGACGCGAGCCTCGTGGCGTCAGTTTGACGGAAAGAGGCCGGCAACTACTTCCCTATGCCCGTCGCATCGTGGGCCTGCTGGATGAGACCGCGACGGCCTTGCGGGAAAAGCCGCTGTCAGGTTCGGTGCGTGTGGGAATACCTGATGAATATGTGCAGGGCGTTCTGCCGTCGGTGCTTGCGTCATTCTCACAACGTCACCCCGAAACGAAAGTCACGGCCCGTTGTGACTTCAGTGCGCCTCAACTTGCGGCGCTGGCTGCCGATGAAATTGACCTTGCTGTCGTTTATGAAGGCTACAGCGAAGACGAAGTCGAGGTTCTGGCTATTGATCCGACAGTCTGGGTCACGTCCGTCTCTCATTCCCAGCATTTGCGCCGACCATTGCCCATATCTATTTACTTCACTTCGGACTGGTGCCGCGATTATGCCCTGCACTCGCTGGATCAGATCGGCGTGGACTATTACCCGGCCTTCGAATGCGACACCTCTGCAAGCATGCGCAGCGCAGTCATAAATGGCATTTCTGTTGCACCTTTGGCTCGGAGTTCCATTCCACATGGATGCCGTGAACTGACAGCCGAGGACGGTTTCATGACGATCGACAATGCGCGCGTCGTGCTGCACCGTAATTCCGCTGGCACATCACCCGCGATAGAAGCGATGGTTATCGCACTTCGCGATGCTTTCTGTCCCTTGACCAACAAAGACCTGAATTTGCAGCAATAAAGATGCACGGCCACGGCACCCGACCTCATCGCATAAATCAAAAGGACCCGGTCGATTGACCGGGTCCTTTGTCCAATCCAGCGCGTGTTCCCGTTAGTCCAGCGCGGCCAGCAAGGTTTCACCTGCTGAGATTTCGCATTCGCCGGGGCTGAGTTCTTCATTCAGGATCTCGACCTTGCCGTCGTTCACGAGCATCGAGTAGCGCTTGGACCGGTTGACGAAGCCGACCGGTGGTGCGCTGAAGTTCATGCCGATGGCTGTGGTGAAAGCACTTTCGGCGTCCGCAAGCATCGTGATGCCTGTTTCGGTGGCGCGGGTCTTTTCGCCCCAGGCCTGCATGACGAACGGGTCGTTGACAGAGATGCAGATGATCTCATCCACGCCCTTTGCCTTGAAGTCGTCGTAGGTGACCATAAAGCTGGGCACGTGTGCTGTTGAACAGGTGCCGGTGTAGGCCCCCGGCAGTCCGAAGATCACAACTTTACGGTTTTTCAGTTTATCGGAAAGCGCCACTTGTTGCGGCCCGTCCTCGCCCATTGTCAGCAATGTCGCATCCGGCAACGTGTCGCCTGTCTTGATTGTCATATCTATAGCCCCTGTTCGCAATTGTTTCTGCCAGTGCTTCACATATAGAGTTTGCACGAACAAGTACCAGTCAGACAGAAAGGTAAACCCGCATGACCCACGTTGTCGTTGTCGGCGCAGGACAGGCGGGCGCGTCGCTGGTTGCGAAACTACGCGCCGTCGGGTTTGACGGGGACATTACCCTGATCGGTGCTGAAAAGGTGCCGCCCTATCAGCGACCACCCTTGTCGAAGGCATATCTGCTTGGCGAGATGGCGGAAGAGCGGCTGTATCTGCGACCGGCCGAGTTTTATGCCGATCACAACATTACCCTGCGCTTGGACACCCGTGTGACCGGGATCGACCGGGCCGCGCGCACCGTCACGCTGAGTGATGGTCAAGCGTTGGGCTATGATGAACTGGCGCTGACGACCGGCGCACATCCGCGTACCTTGCCCGCCGCCGTGGGCGGGATGCTGGATGGCGTGTTTGCGGTGCGCGATCTGAGTGACGCCGATGCAATGGCCCCGGCGTTTACGGCGGGTCGGCGTGTCTTGATCATCGGTGGCGGATATATCGGGTTGGAGGCGGCAGCGGTGGCGTCCAAGCTTGGCTTGCAGGTAACCTTGGTCGAAATGGCGGACCGCATTCTGCAACGGGTCGCAGCACCCGAGACGTCGGATTATTTCCGTGCGCTGCATCGCGCGCACGGGGTCGATATTCGCGAAGGCGTGGGCCTTGAGCGGTTGCTCGGTGATGAACACGTAACAGGGGCCGTCCTAAGCGACGGGACCACGTTGGAGATCGACTTTGCCGTGGTGGGCGTGGGCATCACCCCTGCCACGATCCTCGCCGAAAGCGCGGGCATTGATGTGGGCAATGGCATTACAACCGATCACCACGGCCGCACGTCCGATCCGCATATCTGGGCGGCGGGGGATTGTGCCTCTTGCCTGTTCCATGACCAGACTATCCGGTTGGAAAGCGTCGGCAACGCCATTGATCAGGCTGAAACAGTGGCCGTGAATATCGCCGGGGGCGATCAGCCTTATATGCCAAAACCATGGTTCTGGTCTGATCAGTATGATTGCAAGTTGCAGATTGCCGGGCTGAATATGGGATACACCGATGTGCATGTCCGCAAGGGCGACGCGCCGGGGGTCCAGTCGAATTGGTATTATAGCGGTGAAACGCTTCTGGCGGTCGATGCGATGAATGATCCGCGCAGTTACATGATCGGCAAACGGTTGATTGAGGCCGGGCGCAGTCCTGATCCGGCCCTGATCACCGACCCCGCGACCGACATGAAAGCACTGCTGAAACCGTGAGGATCATTGGCGGCACTCATCGTGGTACTGCGTTGGCTTCGGTCGGCACAGGCGACGCGGGCGCGCATTTGCGCCCCACCACAGACCGGGTGCGCGAGAGCCTGTTCAACGTGCTGCAAGGCGGTCGCTTTGGCGATCCGATAGGCGGCGCGCGCGTCCTCGATCTTTTTGCCGGGACGGGCGCGCTGGGGCTTGAGGCGCTGTCGCGTGGGGCCGCGCATGTCACCTTTGTAGACAGCGGACGCGTAGCGCAGAAGCTGATCCGCGAGAATATCGCCAAGCTGCGCAGGCAGGATGACACCCGCCTGTTGGGCACGGATGTGGGCAAGCTGCCGCTAGGTGAGCCTTGTGGTTTGGTGTTTCTTGATCCGCCCTACGGCAGCAGATGGGTGGCAAGGCACT
>CBDTVH010000329.1:0-3545 GCA_965363665.1 uncultured Yoonia sp.
TCATCATCATACTCCATCTGGTTGGTGATCTCGGCCACCCCGGCGCCTGTGACCGATCCCATGTTGTGATACCACCAGTCGATGCGCTCACCCGGTTTGCGATAGTCCGGGGTCCAGCCAAAATCGGGTGGGTAGATATCCGTGGTCAGGCGTTCTTCGAACCCGTGCATCTGGTCAGGACCGACGAAGTGCATCTTGCCCGACAGGCAGGTTTGATAGCCCGCACGTCGCAGGTGGTGGGCGTAGGTGGGGGTGGATGACGCGAATTCGGCGGCGTTGTCGTAGACACCTGTGCGTGAAGGCAACTGCCCTGACATGAATGACGCTCGCCCCGGTGCGCAAAGCGGGGATGCGGTATAGGCGTTGGCGAACCGCGTCGACCGCGCGGCCAGCGCTTTGAGGTTTGGCGCATGCAGCCAGTCGGCGGGCCCATCGGGGAAGAACGTGCCGTTCAACTGGTCGACCATGATGATCAGGATGTTGGGTTTGGTCATTGGGTCCGCCCTTCAAGTTCTATCTGCAGTAAGGCCAGCGCCTGCTTCGTGGCGTCCGATTGCCCGGCGGTGGCCCGCGAAAGGCCTTGGCGTAGGTATAATCCGTCGATCAGCGCCGCGATGCGTGTCGCCGCCCCATCAGCGCGCGCGCCGATCAAGGGCCGCAGGTCATGCATCAGGTTGCTGTGCAAGCGACGTTGATAAATCAGCAAAAGGTCATGGGCCGGTGTCGATGTCTGGGCGAGGACGTAAAAGTTAAGCCATGCGGCAATGACCTCGGGCTGAAAATTTGATGACGTGAAGCCCGCACGAATGATCGCCTCCAACCGGTCCCTGTGTCCTTTCGTCCCGCCCAGCGCAAGACGTACCTCGGCGGCATAAAGCGCCAGAGTATGCCGCATCGCCGCCAGAAAGATCTGTTCCTTGCCCCCGAAATAGTGATGCGCCAGCGCCGAGGACATGCCCGCGCGTTTGGCGATATTGCTGACGGTGACATCCAGATTGCCGACCGCCCCGATTTCATCAATCGTGGCTTTCACTAAAGCGGCGCGGCGGATAGGCTCCATTCCAAGCTTGGGCATGATTTCCTCGTGACTGTGGACCTGAGCAGATAAATCGTTCTTTATTGACTCGTCAATCAAGAAAAACCTGGGAGAAAGAAATGAAATTGAAATCAACACTGTCCATACTGGCCATTTGCGCCGCGATGCCCGCCTTTGCCGACTGCGAAAGCGTGACATTCTCGGATGTGGGCTGGACGGATATCACCGCGACGACTGCTGCGACAACCGTGGTGCTGGAAGCGCTGGGGTATGAGACCGACATCAAAGTGCTGTCCGTGCCTGTGACCTACATCTCGATGGCGGAAGGCGACGTTGATGTGTTCCTTGGCAACTGGATGCCAACCATGGAGGCCGACATCGCACCTTACCGCGAAGGGGGCACGGTCGATACGGTCCGCGCCAACCTTGAAGGCGCGAAATATACGCTGGCCGTGAACAAAGCCGCCGCAGACATGGGGATCACCACCTTCGACGATATCGCAGCCAACGCCGATGCGCTGGACAGCAAGATCTACGGCATCGAGCCGGGCAACGATGGCAACCGCCTGATCATGGACATGATCGCCGATAGTGCCTTTGGTCTGGATGGTTTCGAGGTTGTCGAAAGCTCTGAGCAAGGGATGCTGGCACAGGTAGACCGTGCCTCTGGCCGTGGAGAGCCCATTGTGTTCCTGGGCTGGGAACCACACCCGATGAACGCCAACTTTGATATGTCCTATCTTGAAGGGGGCGACGACTGGTTTGGTCCCAACCTTGGTGGTGCGACCGTCTATACGAATACATCTGCCGGTTACGTGGACCGCTGCCCCAATGTCGGCAAGCTGCTGACGAACCTCGAATTCTCGCTTGCGATGGAGAATGAGATCATGGGCGCGATCCTGAATGATGGTGCAGACCCGGCGGATGCTGCAACGGCGTGGCTGTCGGCAAACCCTGATGCCTTTATGGCCTGGCTGGATGGCGTGACCACCATCGACGGTGGCGATGCGGTTGAGGCCGTGAAAGCATCATTGGATATGTAAACGACTTGGCAGGCCCCAAATGCGGGGCCTGCTTTCTTTCGGGGATGAAGGTACGGCATGGATTGGCTCACAGAAAATAAAATTCCGATCGGGCAATGGGCGAAATCCATCTTTGACTGGATGAATGACAACCTCGGATTCTTCTTCGATTGGTTGTCGGACGCGATGGAGGCCTTGATTGACGGCATCCTGTGGGTTCTGGAAACGCCGCACCCGTTCTTTGTGATCGCAGTCTTTGCCGGGTTGACCTGGCTACTGCAACGCAACTGGAAAACCCCCCTGTTCGTGGTTCTTGGGTTCCTTTTCATCCTTAACCAGGACTATTGGGAAGAGACGATGCAGTCGTTGACCCTCGTGCTTTCTGCCTGTGTGGTGTGTATGGGGATCGGGGTGCCGATTGGTATTGCCGCCGCCCACCGACCGCAACTTTATCGCGCGATGGTGCCGGTCTTGGATCTGATGCAAACGCTGCCGACCTTTGTTTATCTGATCCCCGCCATCGTATTTTTTGGCATCGGCATGGTGCCGGGCCTGATCGCCACCGTCATCTTCGTCCTGCCCGCCCCGATCCGTCTGACGTATTTGGGTGTCGCCTCCACACCCACTCCGCTGTTGGAAGCGGCGCAAGCCTTTGGCGCGACCAAGCAACAGGTGTTGTTCAAAGTCGAACTGCCTTCTGCCCTGCCCCAGATCATGGCGGGTTTGAACCAGACGATCATGTTGTCGCTCTCAATGGTCGTCATAGCAGCGCTTGTCGGCGCAAGCGGACTTGGGGTGCCGGTCATCCGTGCGCTGAACACCGTGAACACGTCGCTGGGATTTGAAAGCGGCTTTGTGATCGTCGTCGTCGCGATCATGCTGGACCGGATGCTGCGGGTGAAACAGAAATGAATGCAGTCGAATTCGATAACGTCTCGATCGTGTTTGGCGGCAAACCTGAAACGGCACTGCCTTTGATGGATCAGGGGCTGGAGCGTCCTGAAATTCGTGAGAAGACAGATCAGATCTTGGGCGTTCACAACTGTTCGCTGAATGTCGAAGTTGGTGAAATCCTTGTGCTGATGGGGCTTTCAGGTTCTGGTAAATCCACCTTGCTGCGCGCCGTGAACGGTTTGAACCCTGTGATCCGGGGCGACGTCCGGATCACTGATGGCGACTGGACCTGTAGCGTTGGTAACTGTTCGGCCAATGATCTGCGCCGGGTGCGCCGCGAATCTGTGTCTATGGTATTTCAACAGTTTGGCCTGCTGCCGTGGCGGACCGTGCGCGATAATGTCGGGCTGGGGTTGGAATTGGCCGGGCTGGACAAGGCCGCGCGCATCAAGCGTGTCGATCAGGAACTTGAGATGGTCGGTCTGGCTGACCGCGCCGACGCACTGGTGGGTGAGTTGTCGGGCGGGATGCAGCAGCGCGTCGGCCTTGCCCGCGCTTTTGCCACAGACGCCCCCATCCTTTTGATGGATGAG
>CBDTVH010000330.1:0-3543 GCA_965363665.1 uncultured Yoonia sp.
TGTCGCTGATGCGGTGAATACGGTTGCTGTTGTCAGCGAAAGCGTGAGTGCAATGCATGCGGTCTTAACAATTGATCGTGTATGAAAAGTCATGTCGCTCTGATCCTCGTGGTTTGTGATTCGTTACTGTAGATATTCCAAACTGGATGAACCTTGACTGAATGACTTGTTGGATTTTGTTCATGTGCTGCGGCGATCCATCGCCGTGCAAAAGGTATTAGACACAGAATGGTCAGATCCCGATGTTTGACAGGCTTTGTTTAGACACGGCGGATTAGGACGTCGGTCCCAACACCGTATAAATCCCGTCAATCTGCCAGCTAACGCACCGCGCGATGATTTGTTGGAAGCGGCAGAATTACTGGATTGATCGTTCTTTTCACGACTTGCTAACATTAACACAACGTGAACGGCTCATTCCGAAGCGGTTCATTGCACTTGTGACAACTTAACCTCAATGGCGAGTCCGCCTCGCCGTCTTGCTGGCGATGGTGCTTTGCAAGAATAGTTAGAATCAACGAGAGTAGATACATGTCTGGACAGAACGTAAGCACCCTCAAAGAACATATGAGTGTTGAAGCACATCAAGATGAACGCAACACACGACGTGAAACGATGAAATATGACGATCGCAGCGTTTCTCGTTTCCCCAGCGTTGAAAGTGTCCTGCGAGAGATTGATGCGTCCTACGAAATGCGTGGGTATGTTGCCTGAACGTGACCACGCCGACTGACGGAAGTAGTAAGTGAATATGCGTAACGCGTTCAAACCAGTTTTCTTTGCCGCATCATTGATATTGATGCCGCTGACCGCGACCGCAGACATTCTGGAGCTGTCGCAAGGGCAGATGCGTCAATTGGTGACGCAGCAGCAAGTCTTGAGCGCCGAGACCATCGCAACAACCGCCATTTCGAATTTTGGCGGCGTTGTCGTGGATATCCGCGGCTTCCTGTCAGAGGGCAGAATGACATATCGGTTGCTGTTACAGCGCGACGACGGGGCCGTTATTGAACTGCTTTTCAACGGAACGGACGGGCGACGGGTTTCCCATAACAGTGATACCGGACAGGCTGTATCTTCTGAAGCGCGTGCCAACACCGGGTCCTCCTCCAACCTTCCAGCTAACGCCAATTCCAACGCGAACGCCAATGCGGGCAATAAAGGAAACGCGGGCGGGCGCGGCAATTCGGGGGATCGCGGCAATTCGGGTGATAGAGGAAACTCGGGAGATCGGGGTAATTCGGGCAACAATGGCCGTGGCAATGGACGTGGAAACTAAAATCCTGTTCGTCGGCCAAAATTTAGCCACCTTCGCGATCTAAGGGAAAAACCTATGCGAATTCTGGTTGCTGAAGACGATATCGAACTGGCCGAGCAGGTCAAACATGCCCTCACAAGTGAAGGGCATGCTGTTGATTTGGTTCTTGATGGAGAAGAAGGCAGGTTTCTTGGCGAAACAGAGCCCTATGATCTTATTGTTCTGGATCTGGGTCTGCCCAAACAAGATGGCATTACGGTTCTGAAAGCCTGGCGGGATGCCGGCATCAATACGTCCATTCTGATCCTGACCGCACGGGACGGGTGGGCTGACCGGGTTGATGGCCTTGACGCTGGTGCTGATGACTATCTCACCAAACCATTCCACATACCCGAGTTGATAGCGCGGGTGCGTGCCTTACTGCGGCGAAATGCAGTTCAACGAAATCCGGTATTCCGCAAAAACCGCGTCAGCTTTGACAGCAGAAGTGGCCGGGTCACGCTGGACGGTATGCCCGTCACGTTGACGGCGCCCGAAGCCGCTGTTCTGTCCTATTTATTTCACAACGCAAACCGCCCCATCACAAGCACAGAGCTTTCCGAGCATATTTATGAATACGGCGATGATCGTGACTCAAACACGATTGCCGTTTTTGTGACGCGGCTTCGCAAGAAACTCGGCAATGATCTGATTGAAACAGAACGTGGTCGCGGGTATTCGATCCAGCTTGTCGCGTGAAGTCACTCCGCCAACGGGCCGTTGCGGGCGGGGCTGTCTGGGCAACCGTTGTCGTATTGGCGGGTACCAATGCCGTTGGTAACTACCTTGAAAGCCTGACGCTTTCGCGGTTCGACGAACTTTTGGCTGCCAGGCATACGCAAGTCGTGGTCGCGTTGGCGAATACTGGCGGCGATAGTGACGCCATGCAACGTCAGTTCACTGATCCGGTTTATCAGCGCCCATTTTCGGGACACTACTGGCAGGCGACAAGTGACGACGGGCGCATTGTGGTGTCTCGTTCACTGGCGGACTCTCTGTTATCGGTCATGCCCCCGTCACAGGCCGCTCCTGTCGTGCAGAGGATCGACGGTCCGGCCAACCAAAGTTTGCGCGCGCTGTCGCGGCAGACGACAATAGGTGACGGCTCGGTTTGGCTTGTCACCGCTGCCTCATCGACAGGGCCGCTCGATGCAGATCGGGCAGAACTGCGGCGCAGGTTGAACATATCCTTCGCGCTGGTGGGCGCCTTCGCGACAGCGGGTGCTTTGCTGCTTGTTTTGTTCACCTTGCGGCCCTTGTCACAATTGCGCAGGGACGTCACGGCGCGAAAAGATCATGAGGGCGAACTGCCTGTGGGTAACTATCCACAAGAGGTGCAACCCCTTGTCGCTGATATCAACCAGCTTCTGGAAAGAAACAGGGACATTGTGAACCGGTCGCGACGCCAGACTGTCGACCTTGCCCATGCCCTTAAAACGCCCTCGGCGGTCTTGCGGAATGAATTGTTTGAATTGCAGCAGGATGGGGTCCAGGTGCAAAAGGGTATCAACGCGCTGGACCGTCTGGATGCCCAACTCAAACGTTCATTCGCCCGGATGAAGGCATCTCAGGACAGCGCATTGGAAAGGGTTTCGCCGGATCTGGGTATCAGTCTGGCAAGGCTGGGGCGCGCCTTTGCGGCCCTTGCGAAGAACAAGCAACGAGAGGTCATTTTGGATGTGCCTGCCGATCTGCATGTGAAGATCAATCAGATCGACCTTGAAGAAATCGTCGGAAATTTGCTGGATAACGCGCTCAAATGGTCACAAAGCGCGATGAGGTTGAGCGCGGAAACATCCGGCGAATGGGTCCGCATTTGCGTAGAGGACGACGGCCCCGGCATGGCGGAAGACAGTGGGGATTTGCCTTTTGTCAGCGGCCAACGTTTGGACGAATCCAAACCGGGCACCGGGCTTGGTTTGGCCATTGCTGCCGATCTGGTGGCAGCTTACGGCGGCGAAATCGACATCGCGCGATCACCCGCAATGGGCGGCGCCCTGATCACCGTCAGATTGCAAAGATCAGTCACGACGCCATCCGGGTCCAGTGGCGTTTCTTGAAGTAACGTTGTCTGGCTGGATGGTCGTGTGGCGTTTCAAACAAGCGCCCGCACATGACGGCACAACTTTTAGCTGCCGCAGACTGGGGGCAACATCACAAGCTGGTCGTCGGTTTTCGGGCCTGTGGTTTATCCCTAAATAATCTCATCTTCATCAAACAGCGGATCATCTGATAGCTGATCGTTG
>CBDTVH010000331.1:0-3538 GCA_965363665.1 uncultured Yoonia sp.
GTGCTGCGCGTTGCAGCCACGTGGTATGAAAAATATCGCGGCGGCGCAGGTAGGTGACAGTGGCCGCGAGCCCCAGACCGATCATCAAGACGCCAAGCCCGACCATGATCCGGAAGGACCAAAATACGATGCCCACTGGCGGTTCGTCGGCGTCAGCGATTGAATTCAGCCCGCGCACCGGCGCGCTCAGATCGCCCTTCAGGATCAACGAGCCCAGGTTCGGGATGCCGACCGCGTACTACAGGACCCCCGCCTCTTGATCTGGAATGCCGAAAAGATAGAGCGGTGCGCCATCCGGATAATCCTGAAAATGCCCCTCCATCGCCATGACCTTTTGCGGCTGGTATTCCAGCGTGTTCACGCCATGCTCGTGCCCCAGCACCAGTTGCAGGGGCGCCATGACCGCGACCATGCCCATCGCCATCGCAAACATGCGACGCACGGCGCGGTTGGTCCTATCGCCACGCAACAGATGCAGCGCACCGACGCCGCCGACGATCAGTGCGGTTGTCAGGTAAGCTGCGGTCAGAACATGCGCCAGACGGTACGGCAAAGAGGGGTTGAAGATCACTTCGACCCAGTCCGTTGGCAGAAATTGCCCGTTTTCGCCAATGGCAAAACCTTGCGGCGTATGCATCCATGAATTCACCGAGATGATCCAGGTTGCAGACAGGGCTGTGCCGAAAGCGACCATGATACAAGCCACCATATGCAGCTTGGGACCCACCTTTTCACGCCCAAACAGCATGATCCCCAGAAACCCGGCCTCCAAGAAAAATGCGGTCAGCACTTCGTAGGCCATAAGCGGCCCGATCACCGGCCCTGCGATATCAGAAAATACCGACCAATTGGTCCCGAACTGATAAGACATCACGATACCGGACACGACACCCATCGCGAAGGATATGGCAAAGATTTTGACCCAATAGCGGAACAGCTCAAGATACGTATGGTCGCGTGTTTTCAGCCAAAGACCATTCAGCACGGCCAAATAGCTGGCCAAGCCAATGGTAAATGCAGGGAAGATGAAATGCCAAGCAACCGTAAAGCCGAATTGAATCCGGGCAAGCGTGACAGCATCGAACCCCAGAAAGCTATCCGTCATCAGGACGGCCTTAGAACAGGGCTGCGATCAATAGAACGACGGGAACACCAATCGCTATCGCCAGCACGATGCGCGGCACCGCAGATTTTTGCTGACCGTACTGATTACTGGGTGGCAATGCCCGCGGGGCATCCGATGCCCCGACATCACCCGGTCCCGCACGAACTTCGCCGGAATCAGGTGTTGGATTGGGTTGAACCACGGCACCCGGTGCGAAAAGCGGCGTTTGAACGTCAGGGTTACGGGCGGAAGGCGGCACTTCATCGCCTTTATTATCTTTTTGTTGTCTATTGCTGTTGTCGTGATGTTGGGTGTCAGAGTCCTTCATAATCAAATTCCTTTTCAGAGGTGGATCTCACTTTGTCCAAGGGCACTGGTGCTCATCTAATCTGCGGTTTTCAGATCAAAGACCTTCAGCTCGGCGGCGCTTCGTAGGCCATTCCCAAAATCGCCAGCACGATCAAACCTACGACCAGCAGCGCCAGCAGGATGCGGCGGCCACGTTTGACGCCTTCGGCGCGATAGGCAGCGCCACCGTATTTCTCAAGTTCTTCCGGTTTGCTTGCATCTGGCCGCGCTTCACCGTCGGCATTCACCACATAGGTTTTTGGCGGCTCTTTGCCGGTGGTAGGAAACGTTTCGCGATGTTCTTTTGTGTCGGTGGTACTCATGATGTATCCTCCTGTTTCACAAAATTAACTGCGATATCCCGTTGGCGGTTCCCCGCCCGCCAAAGAAAAGTTGGCCTCAGGCGCTGACGTTCTGGCGCGCGTCTTGTGTTTCATCTGCATCGCCTTGAAAGATAAGCGACCAAACCGCACACAGTGCAGGTACGAGGAACAGGACAAAGAACGACCCCGCCAACAAGCCAATCCCAAGCGAAACGGCAGTGGGGATCAGGAATTGCGCCTGCAGGCTGGTTTCAAGGATCAATGGCGCAATCCCGAAGAACGTCGTCAGCGTCGTCAGCAGAACCGGACGAAACCGGCCGACGACAGCATCGACAATCGGCGTATCCGTCCCGTTTTTTTCATTGGCGATTACCTGATTGACGATCAACAAGGCGCCGTTGATGATAATGCCTGACAGTCCGATAATGCCGAACATGGACAACAACGTCAGGTTCATCCCCAAAAGCGCATGGCCGCCAATGGCACCGGCAAGCCCGAATGGCACGACAAGCAGCAGGATAAGCGGCCGCGTGTAGGACCGGAACGCCATTGCCAATACGGCGTAAATCGCAAAAAGCGCCAAGACGAAATTGCGTGTCAGGGCTGGCCCAAACTGCCCCTGCTCTTCTTGTTCACCGCCTAGTGAAACCGTGACGTCCGGATAATCCCGCTGAATTTGCGGCAGGACAGTCTCTAGCACATAGGCGGTTTCCGCGCCACCAGTCGTCACTGACGCATCGGTATCCGCCTCGATCGTCGTGACCTGCTCGGCGTTAATGCGGGTGATGGTCGCGGGTGCTGGCTGTTCCGACAAATCCGCGATGGCACGCAAGGGTACAAAGCTATCGCCAAATCTGATGCGGTAATCGGCCAGATCGGTCAGCGTCGCCCGCTCGTTCTCGGGCAGCCGAACGCGGATTTCGACCTCTTCCTTGTCGCGTTGGATTTCCGTTGCAACGGTCCCGAAGACCGCTGAACGAACCGCTGTGGCAAGGGTTGCCAAAGGCACACCCAATGCGCGGCCTTCGTCATTCAACGCCACCGTAATTTCGGCATTGGCCGATGCATTGCTGTCGCGGATGGCAAACACACCCGGTCGGTCGCGCAGGGCCGTCCGGATCACCTCTACGGCTCGTGCCCGCGCCGCGTCGTCGCTTGCTGCGACCTGCAAAGCGATATCCGCACCAACACCCACAACGCTGCCCGAAAATGTAAGCTCGCGCGCGCCAGGTATCTCGCCCACGGCCTCACGCCACAGCGCGCTCAACTCTGATGCCGCGAAGCTGCGGATTTCGCTGTCTTGCATCTGGGCTTCGACGCGGGCGATGTTCGGGGCGGATGTACTGCCGCCACCTGGCCCACCGGCTGCGGAACCAAATCCAATGGAAATGGCAACGGACTGCACGATATCTTCCGGGTCTGCGTTGAGATCCTCCGCAAGTTGCGCCGCCGCCGTCTCAAGCCCTGCGGCGATCTGCTCGGCCCGGTCTTGGGTCACCGCGACGGCAGTTCCTTCCGGCAGGCTGAGAGACGCAGTAAGGAAATTCCCCTCAATCTCAGGAAAAAAGGTAAATTTCGTTGTACCGCTGCTAATCAGCGATAACGCCCCAAGCAACAATCCAACACAGACGGCAATGACGATAAAGGGCTGGGCCACGGCAAAGCCGATGGCTTGCCTTACGCGGGTGTCGGCAAATCGGTCAAGCCGCCCGCCAACCTGACTGCGCAGTTTTTCTGTCACACGACGCGGCGAAAACCGGCG
>CBDTVH010000332.1:0-3537 GCA_965363665.1 uncultured Yoonia sp.
CGTTGATCGTCCTGCGGCACTCAGGCTGGCGGATGCCTGCGTCGGGCGTGCGGCCGATGTGCGGTTTGGCATGACGCTTGATTTGATAGACCTCTTTATATCACGGGCGGCAAGGGCTGGCCTGATGGGCGAACCCTCAGCACAGGGCGCACCGGGCGAAGCACGGCTGCTGGCGCGAATTTCACCCGATGACATTGCAGCGCGGCGTTGGGCACAGTTGCAGCAGGACTTAACCGACCGGTCCCGCCACGGGCGCGCGGTGAATCTTGACCCTGCTGCGCTGATCCTTGACATGATTTTCAAGATAGAAGAGACGGCTCAAGGCACTTCCACCAGCCTGAAAGCCGCACCATGACCCAGCCGACCATCGTTGACAGCCACTGCCACCTTGATTTTCCTGACTTCGATGGTGAGCGGGACGCCCTGATTGCGCGCGCAGTCGAGGCCGGAGTGACGCGCATGGTCACGATATGCACCAAGCTGCGGCTGGAGCTTCAGGTGCGGGCGATTGCCGAACAATATGATCCGGTTTTCTACGCGGCAGGCACCCACCCGAT
The DNA here is from genome assembly GCA_965363665.1 of uncultured Yoonia sp. Lineage (GTDB taxonomy): Bacteria > Pseudomonadota > Alphaproteobacteria > Rhodobacterales > Rhodobacteraceae > Yoonia. The sequence continues at coordinate 558 of CBDTVH010000332.1, forward strand.
GAGTGCGGCGGATGAACCGCTGGCGACTGTTGAAGACTTGGTGGCCCTGGCCGATCATCCGAAATTTGTGGGGATCGGCGAAACCGGGCTGGACTATCACTACACCGCCGAAAGTGCTGATATTCAGCAGCAGTCGCTGCGGGTGCATATCGCCGCTGCGCGTGAGACGAAACTGCCGCTGATTATCCATGCGCGTGCAGCAGATGATGATACGGCCCGGATCCTGCGCGAGGAATTCGACAAAGGGGCATACACCTGCGTCATGCATTGCTTCTCCAGCGGCGTTGATCTGGCGAAAGCGGCCTTGGACATGGATTTTTACCTTTCGATGTCCGGCATTGCCGCTTTTCGCAAAAGCCAGGAACTGCGTGATATCTTTGCGATGGCACCTGTTGACAGGGTGCTGGTTGAAACAGACAGCCCATACCTGGCGCCGCCCCCGTTTCGCGGCAAGCGGAATGAGCCGGCCTATACCGCGCACACAGCCAAAGTCGGGGCAGAGGTGTTTGGCCTGACCTATGAAGACTTCGCCAAACAGACCACGGCCAACTTTGACCGGCTTTTCTGGAAGGCCGCCGCATGACGGATCAACTGCATTTCCGCATATTGGGCTGCGGGTCGTCGGGTGGTGTGCCACGCCTTGGTGGGCTTTGGGGGGCTTGCGATCCAATGAACCCCCGAAACCGACGTAGCCGTTGTTCGCTGCTTGTGACCCGCACCAGCGGCGACCAGGTCACGCGAGTGCTGATCGACACCTCGCCCGATATGCGCGCCCAGCTTCTGGACGCCGATGTCGGTACGCTGGATGCGGTGGTCTATACCCATGGGCACGCTGACCACGTGCATGGCATTGACGACCTCCGCATGATCGTCTTCAACATGCGCGAACGTTTGCAGGTTTGGGCGGACGGCGACACCAGCAACGATCTGCTGGGCCGATTTGGTTATGCTTTCGTGCAGCCCAAGGGGTCGTCCTATCCGCCCATCTGCGAATTGAACGCCATCCAGGGCGACATCACGGTCAGCGGGGCAGGGGGCGACATCGTGTTGCGTCCGTTTGAGGTGGAACACGGCAGTATCGAAGCGTTGGGTTTTCGGATCGGTGATGTAGCGTATCTGCCGGATGTGTCAGACATCCCGGACAAGGCTTGGCCTCTCTTGGAGGGGCTTGAGGTTTGGATCGTCGATGCCTTGCGCCGTGACCCACACCCGACCCATGCGCATCTTGCCAAGACCTTGGAATGGATTGCGAAAGTCGCACCCAAGCGCGCGATCCTGACCAATATGCACAATGATCTCGACTATGCGACCGTGGCGGCCGAAACCCCCGATCATATCGACCCGGCTTATGACGGCATGACCGTCACGGTGCCCGTGTCCTAAGGCCAAAGAAGGAGCGGCAATGGCTGCGTTGATTGACGTCATTCTGCCGGTCTTTCTGGTAATCGGCTTTGGCTATATCGCTGTCTGGAAGGGGTACTTCAGTGACAGCGGCGTTGATGGCCTGATGAAATTCACCCAAGGCTTCGCCATTCCGTGTCTGTTGTTTCGTGCGATCTCGACCCTTGATCTGGAACAGAACTTTGATCTGGCGCTGCTGGGCAGTTTCTATGCCGGTGCACTGGTGGGATTTGCCGCTGGGCTTTTTGGTGCACGCTACATTTTTGGACGCGACTGGGAAGACAGTGTGGCTATCGGCTTTTGCTGCCTTTTTTCCAACTCGCTCTTGCTGGGGCTGCCCATCACCGAGCGCGCCTACGGCGTGTCCGCTTTGGAAGCCAACTATGCGATCATCGCGATCCATTCGCCGTTCTGCTATATGGTGGGCATCACCGCGATGGAGATCGCGCGCAATCGTGGCGGCAGTGTCGCCGCCTTGCCGGGCACTGTGCTCAAGGCGATGTTCAACAACGCGCTGATCGTGGGGATCACGCTGGGGTTCATCGTCAACCTGGGTGGCATTCCGTTGCCCGACGTCTTTACCGATGCGCTGGACCTGATGATCCGTGCAGCCTTGCCTGCGGCGCTGTTCGGGCTGGGTGGCGTGCTCTACCGCTATCGCCCCGAAGGTGACATGCGCACAATTCTTTTTGTCGTGGCGGTATCGCTGGTGCTGCATCCGGTCATCGTTTGGGGGTTGGCGCGGGCCAACGACCTGTCAGATGCCGCGTTGCGTTCGGCGATCATGACCGCAGCAATGGCGCCTGGGATCAACGCCTATGTGTTCGCCAACATGTATGGCAAAGCGCGCAGAGTTGCGGCCTCTTCGGTGCTGATGGGGACCGGGTTGTCGATATTTACCGTATGGGTTTGGCTCTTCGCCTTGCCCTAGACGCCTTCGACCAGAACAATCATGCTGGTGGCATTGTCCCAGCGGACTTGTGCGACCTCTTGATAGTCGGGATCATGATACAGCGCCTTTGCGCGATCATAGTCATCAAATTCAAACACGACGTGCCGGTCATATTGAGGACCTTCCGCAGAGATGGATGCACCACCGCGCACCAAGGGCCGCCCGCCATAGCTTTTGATGATGGGCGTATTGCGGACGACGTATTCGTTGTAGTCCTCTGGATTGGTCACGGTGACGTGGCCGATGATATAGCCTTTGGGCATTTCAAGGTCCTTTAGATCGTTTGAGAAATCTGATCGTGAAGTTGTGGCGTAGAAAAGACAAGCGCAGGAAAATCGCGCGTGACTGCACAAACAATAGGCAAGTGCCTTGTCTGAGGGCTTGGATGAAGTGTCCGAGCCTGACTTTACGTTGACTTGAGGGGTGTGACGCTATCTTAGCGTCAGGCCCTACGGAGTAGAATATGCGCTTTCTTGGTTTTCTAGCGGTTTTGACGATTTGCGTCGCTTCGACCGGTAACGCACAGGGCCGTGCGGCAGGTGTCAGTGTACAAGCGGTTGAAATGCGTGCGCTTGCTGAAACCGTCCCGGTTTTCGCCGAGATCACGACGGCGCGTGATGGCAATGT
>CBDTVH010000333.1:0-3536 GCA_965363665.1 uncultured Yoonia sp.
ACCGGACCGTCGGTGCCCGCAACGATCAGCGTCGCCAGAACCTTATGCGTGACACGCCACACCCGTAGCCTGAGGCGGCGTCGCAAAAGTGCCAGGCATCCGCTGCCAAAGACCGCCCACATCGCGATGACACCCCAGGCAGAAAATGGTGTCGGTGAGACAAATAACAGGGCATCGACCACGTCAGGCGGGCTGGTGACCCAAAGGCCGATCACGTGAACGACGACCGTGACAATCAGCCCCGCCCCGACCCAGCGGTGAACATGCCGTCCTTGCCAGAACGATACTCCGGGCAGCTTTCCAGTGGCCAGCAAGGGCTGCATCAGCAGCAAGGTCATTGCGATGATACCGGCAAAGCCGGCGACAATGTAGACGGGTTCGCGCCAGGCCAAAAGCGGGCTTTGTGCAGCGGCGATGATGGGCGCTGAAACGGCAACACCAAGGGCCAGCCAGATCACGGCTGTTTTGAACCGCGCGCCAAGTGTCGGGGTCACGGCCTGTCAGACCGGTTGAAGCACAAAATCTGCGTTCAGGCTGGTGTCACTTGCGCTGCGCATGATCGGACGCAGGAAGACGGTTTCAAACTCACCACTGTCATAGGCCAAGTGCCCGTGCGGTTGACCGAAAGCCGGTACGATCTGCGGCATATCCATGCGAAAGACGCCGTTTTCATCGGTCAGTGTCGCGCCGTGGCTTTCGGGGTCACGCTCATGCCCTTCGGTCGTGTGCGCCCAGATCTGGATACGTTGTCCGGCCAGTGGCATGCCATCACCTGCGCGCCGCACGGTGCCCGTCATCAAAAAGCCGCCACCACCGATCCGTTCGACGATTGGTGCACCGGGGTGATAATTATTGGCACCGCCCCGCATCGTTGGCGTCGGTGCAATCCCTTGTGCAAAAGCGGGTTTCACAAGGCCCGTAACCGCCATCGCACCTGCGGCGGCAAGAACGGCGCGACGGGTCTGGATCAGCTTGATCATTTGCGTTGCTCCTGTCAGCATCACTTGACTACATTATAGCGGGACTGCCAAAAGAGTCGAAGCCACAAGCGCCCGTGGGCCATAAAACCCGCTTCACGCTTTGGTGAATGAACGATTTTTGGTCATTGGCGCGCAGCGAGCCGGGTCGGCAAGCATCATATCAGCAGTATTCCGTTGGCTGCGGTTCATCAGACCTGAACAGTCTAAGTCGCCCGGTATTCGCGTGGGTCCACAATTGTAACAACGACCTGACACGTGCGACCCTTGCCCGGATACTGCACAAAACTGCGATCGACCGCGCTATCGTCCACCACGATCCGTGTCTGACCACGGCCAATATTGTCAGGATCCTTGAGTGCGATCTCGATCCGCCCCCGCTCGCCTTCAAGGATGACGTCCGCCCCGCCCCAGTGCGTCGGCAGGCACGGTTGCAGCCTGACGCCACCCGCTTCTGGCTGGATGCCGAGAATACCTGAAACAGCCAACTGCCATGTCCAACCCGCCGCACCGGTGTACCAGGACCAGCCGCCCTGACCGATCTGCGCACCAAACCCCGACACATCACCGGTCAGAACGTAGGGTTCCCGCAGATAATGATCTGCGGCCTGCCGGGTGCTGGTCCGCGCAATCGGATTGATGATGTCAAACACGCGGTAAGCCCCATCGCCGTCTCCCATCTTTGCAAATGCCACGCCAAGCCATGTTGCCGCGTGGGTGTATTGCCCGCCGTTTTCGCGCACACCGGGCGGATAAGCGCGAATATAGCCAGGGTCGCGTTCCGTTTTGTCGAAGGGTGGTGCCAGCAGCCTGATCAGCCGCGCCTCTTCGTCAACCAACTCTCGATCTGCCGCAGTCATGGCAGCGCGTCCGTGATCATCCAAAGGCAGCCCGGACAGAACCGACCACGCCTGCGCAATCAAATCAATCCGGCATTCGTCATTCTGCGAAGACCCCCAGGCGATCCCGTCATCATCAAAGGCGCGCAGGTACCAATCGCCGTCCCATCCATATTCTCTCAAGGCCGCAGCCAGATCATCGGCATGGGCTTGCCAGCGATCTGCGGCATCCCCCTGCCCGGCCTGTCGCGCCAATGGGGCGAACGCGCCGATGGTCGCAATCTGAAACCACGCAAGCCAGATGCTTTCGCCTTCTCCTTTGTCACCGATACGGTCCATGCCATCATTCCAGTCACCACCACCGATCAGCGGCAAACCATGCGATCCCGTTACCATCATCCGGTCCAGCGCGCGCATGCAATGATCAAGCAGGGTGCCGGTTTCGCCTGTCTCGAACAGGGCGTAGCGGTCATGTTCCTCGGGGCCCAGTTCGGGTGCGCGCAGGAACGGGATTTCGACATCCAGGATCGCAGTGTCACCTGTCGCTTCGACATAGCGGCCTGTCACATAGGCCAGCCATATATAGTCATCAGAGCACCGCGTGCGCACGCCACGACCCCACGGCGGATGCCACCAATGCAACACGTCGCCCTGTTCAAATTGATAGCGGGCCGCCCGCAGGATATGCGCACGCGCCCTGGCCGGATCAGTCAGTAGCAAGGCCAGAACATCCTGCAATTGATCGCGGAAACCGTATGCACCGCCAGCCTGATAAAATCCCGCACGGGCCAGAATACGGCACGATATGTTCTGGTAAGCCAGCCACCGATTGACCATCAGATCAAACGCAGGATCAGGCGTTTTCACCTGAACGGCATCCAGCCTTTGCGCCCATGTGTCCTTTAGGGCCGCGAACGCGCGTTCAGTCGTTTCTGGCTTCTGCCATTTTTCAACAATCGGGGCCAGGTCAGCCACATCCCCCACCTCACCCAGCACGAAAACCACCTCAGCGTCTGCACCGGCTGGAATATCCAGATGCACCTGATAGGCGGCGCAAGCATCGCCGCCTTGTGGGAACTGCCCGCCCAGATCCCAGTGCCGCAGACCGTCAGGATCAGTGACATCGCCCTCTCGGCCCAGAAACGCAGACCGATCGCCCGTGACGCTATGCGCCTCCTTCGATGCTGTCAGGAACGCTGCGCGCGCGGCAAATTCTGCGTTCCACAGATTGCGCCCGATGATGGCTTTCACCGCGGCATCAAAACGGCTGATATTGTGCGGACAGGACACAGTTTCCAATGCCCCCAGCAACCAACGTGCGTAATAAGTGGCTGTGATCCGGCGCGGCTGATCGGACGGGTTGGCAAGCCGCAGCCGCACCACCTTGACCGGATCATCCACTGGCACAAAGCACACCATGTCTTGCTGCAAACCATGACTGTTCTTGGTCCACTGCGTGAACCCGGCGCCATGTCTGACCTGACAATCGGCGTCCTGCCCCATCGGTTGTGGTGTCGTTGTCCAGACAGCGCCACTGGCCTCGTCGCGCAAATACAGAACCTCGCCCGGCGCATCCGCGACCGGATCGTTGGACCACGGCGTCAAGCGATGCTCGCCACTGTTAATGGCCCAAGTCATGCCCAACCCTGCCTCGCTGACAAGGCAGCCGAAATCGTCATTAGCCAGGATATTGCACCAAGGCGCTGGCGTGCGGGCACCG
>CBDTVH010000334.1:0-3534 GCA_965363665.1 uncultured Yoonia sp.
CGATCTGACCGTGCTAGGTGGCCTGCAGGTGGACGAGACCGGGCACCTCGCCAACTGGATGATCCCCGGCAAGATGGTTCCAGGCATGGGCGGCGCGATGGATTTGGCAACCGGCGCACGGCGCGTCATCGTCGCCATGCAGCACGTGGCGAACGGTGTCAGCAAGGTCGTCCGCACCTGCGATCTGCCCCTGACGTCGAACCGGCCTATAGACCTGCTGGTCACGGACATGGCCGTGTTCGAAGTCGCCAGATCTCGTCTGATCGTGAAGGAAATTGCGCCGGGTTTGACACTTGAAGATCTGCGCAACGCAACCGACGCACGCTTCGAAATGGCGGATGACCCAGTAACGATGACGTAACCGTATGGCGGGCATGCGAAGGAGAATGAACATGACCAAGATAGCGACCATAGGATGCGGTTTGATCGGACAGGGCTGGGCGACCGTTTTTGCACAGGCGGGCTTTTACGTTGCGATGTATGATGCCTCCGCTGAGACTGCAGAGCGCGCATTGAAGTCAATGAAAACCCGTGTGTCGGATCTAGTGGAATTTGATCTTGTCTCCGCTTCCGAGGCGCCCGCGATATTGCAGCGGATCACAGTCGCGCATAACCTCGAAGACGCCTTGCACGGTACGGTTTATATTCAGGAAAGCGGCCCAGAACGCCTCGATGTGAAACGCGAGATCACGCGCACGCTAGATGCAATTGCAGCATCCGACGTGCCGATCGCAAGCTCGCCTTCCGGGATAGCCGCGTCACGCTATTGCGAGGATATAAAGGGGCGGCATCGCTGTCTTGTTGTGCATCCGATCAACCCCCCGCACCTCATTCCCGCCGTCGAAATCGTGCCCACTCCGTGGACTGATGCAAAAATCGTCTCAGATGTCACGGACCTGATGCGCACCTGCCGCCGCGAAACCATCGTGCTGAACAAAGAGATCGACGGCTTTGTCGTCAACCGCCTGCAGGGCGCGTTGCTTGAAGAAGCGTTCAAACTTGTGGGCAGCGGCATCGTCTCGGCGGAGGATCTGGATAAGGCCATCTGCGACGGGCTGGGCCTGCGCTGGTCTTTCATGGGACCGATGCAGACGATCCACCTCAACGCCCCAGAAGGGATTGCGCAATATGTCGAAAGATATGGCGACATGTATCGCGGCTTTGGCATTGGCCCTTATGAGGACGTCAACTGGGCAGACATAGTCGAGAATCGATTGAGGGCCGAACTCAATGCGCGCATCCCCATGGCCGATATTCCCGCAGCACAAGCCGAACGTGACCGTAAGTTGATGGCCCTGTTGCGCCACAAGGCGCAGGCACGCTTCGACAACTCATCCAACATAAATACCATTCAGGAGTGAACCCAATGATAAGCCCACAGATACTCACGTTGCACGATAGCGACAATATTGCCGTGGCATTGCAGCAGATTGAGGCTGGAGCATCGTTGGCCGCGACTGGCCTGACGGCGAGTGACAAGATCCCGTCCGGGCACAAGGTGGCCCTGAAAGCAGTCGGCGCCGGCGAGCAGATCACCAAATATGGCAATGTCATCGGTGTCGCGACGCAGGGTATTCCCGCTGGTGCCCATGTCCATGTGCACAACGTGGCGATGACCAGTTTTCATCGGAGCGAGACCTACGGCGCGCATGCCAAGGCCACGGACATGCTGCCCCTGACAGAAAGGGCGACCTTTAACGGATATCGGCGCGCAAATGGCACGGTTGGGACCCGAAACTATGTCGGCATCGTTACGTCAGTGAATTGCTCTGCATCGGCCGCCAAACTGCTGACAAAGGAGGCCGAACGTTCCGGCCTGCTGGATGCCTTCCCTGGCGTTGACGGCATTGTGCCGATTGTCCACGGGGCTGGCTGCTGCATTGGAACGGATGACGACGCATTTCGCAAGTTGCAGCGGGCCATTTGGGGTTATGCAACACATCCCAATTTCGCTTCGGTCCTGATGCTGGGCCTTGGCTGCGAGGCCAACCAGATCCCGCTGATGCTCGAAGCCTACGGGCGACCCGTCGACGAGAGCTTTCAGTATTACACGCTGCAAAGTGCGGGTGGCACGCGCAAGTCGATCGAGAAGGGCCTGCTGTGGCTTGAATCCGCCTTGCAGGAAGCAGCCAAGGCGAAGCGGGAACCGATCGACGCCTCTTATCTCAGCGTCGCACTTCAATGCGGCGGGTCGGACGGCTATTCCGGGATCACGGCAAACCCTGCGCTTGGCCATGCTGTTGACCTTTTGGTCAGGAACGGCGGCACGGCAGCCTTGGCCGAAACACCTGAGATCTACGGGGCTGAGAACTTGTTGACGAACCGCGCAGCGTCGCCTGAAGTTGGCCAAAAGCTGGTCGATCTTCTGGAGTGGTGGGAGGACTACGCCGCCAAGCACGGATCCGAGATGAATAACAACCCGACTCCTGGCAACAAGGCTGGCGGGCTGACCACGATCCTCGAAAAATCCTTGGGCGCAGTTGCGAAGGCTGGAACCACCAACCTGACTGGCGTTTACCAATACGGCGAGAAGATCACGGCAAAGGGACTGGTCTTCGTCGACAGCCCTGGATACGATCCGGTCTCGCTTACCGGAGAAGTCGCATCAGGCTGCAACATGATCTGTTTCACGACCGGCCGGGGATCGTGCTACGGAAACAAACCCGTCCCCTCGATCAAGATCGCCTCTAACAGCGCCATGTATCACCACATGCAGGATGACATGGATATCAATTGCGGCACGATCGCCGAGGGTAGCGAAACAGTCGCGGAAGCGGGCAAACGGATTTTCGACACCATCTTGTCATCCGCATCCGGCCAGAAAACAAGATCAGAAGAGCTCGATATCGGCGATGCCGAATTTGCGCCTTGGCAAACCTACGCTCAGATGTGAACTGAGACCGCTTGACGGATCATGGATTGGTGTTTTTCGAGGTTAGAGCGACGCGGAGGGCGTTTTTGTGGGTTCGAAGCCGTCGAACTCTTTCTGAATAATAAGGAGACTATCTTGGCTCCAGCTCATTGCCTCGCAAAGAGCGTCTGGCATGGCTGCGAGCCATTCTTGCAGGTGCTCTCTTTCTCGAAATCCTACTTCTGTGAAACTGGTATGTTCCAATTTCGTTAGGCGGTTGGATGCCCGGTCAATTTGAAACATAATTTGCCCGCTCAATCATTTTTCGTTGTTTGGCTGTCATACATGAAAATGTCATCGTCATGGCAAAAGCTCATATTTTCTGTCTATTTTCAACGGCCGCGACCACCAAATCAGGCTTCTTGACTGTTGGCTGGAACTTGTTCTCCAGAGGTGGTGACCCGAGCGCGCACCACCGGCTTGGAGCCCAAAAAGCCGTGCCTGGGGTGGGGTGCCCCGGGTTTGCCGTGTTTAACGGGTTTGGTACGGCTGCTTGTAGCTGCGCCGGTTGTATAGTTAGCCGCGCTGCATCATTTTTCACTAAAGCAGACGTTCACTGCAGAATGAGCTGAGGTGCCCCTAGATTTGTAGAGGCTTTGCCCGCTAACTTTGAGGCAAGGAGG
>CBDTVH010000335.1:0-3514 GCA_965363665.1 uncultured Yoonia sp.
GTCAGTTTGGCAAAGGCTTCGGGCCCGCCGCGCTCCTGACTGACCATCGCGTCGAACATCAGCGGTAGCCGCGTTTCCAGCCCCGGTAGTCCGTTGGCGATGTCTTGAAATGCCGCATCGGGCCCGGCGGAAAGCTTGCCGGTCTTATCATAGCGATAGGGCGCGTGGTCCGAAGACACGATTTGCAGGTCGCCTGCATCAAGTGCCTCCCAAAGCGCCTCTTGATCCGTCACCTGCCGCTGCGGGGGTGAGCACATCCATTTCGCACCCTCCAGACCCGGCTGGTGCAGGATATCTTCGGTCATGAACAGATAATGCGGGCAGGTTTCGGCCCAGATCGGGGCACCGCGTGCGCGGGCGGCGCGCACGGCGGCGGCCCCTTCGGTGGTTGAGACGTGAAAAATCATGACCGGCTGATCCAGATATTCGGCAAAGCGGCACATGCGCTCAATCGCCTCGATCTCGGCCATGCGCGGGTGCGATGCGGCGTGATAATGCGGGGCGGTCTTACCTGCGGCAATCAGCGCAGCCTTGGCCTCGGCGATGATCGCGTCGGTTTCGGCGTGCACACAGACCAGCGCGCCATGGGCGCGCGCGATCTGCATGGTTTGCAGGATTTGCGCGTCGGACAATTTGATCTTGTAGGTCGTGAAGACCTTGATCGACCGGTGGCCTGCGTCGATCAACGTGCCCAGATCGGCCGCGAAATCCGGCACATCGGTGTCGCTGACGATCATATGGAAGGCATGGTCAATCATCGCGCCGCGTTTGGCCAGTGCGCTGTAGTCGACCAAAGTATCTGCCAATCTGGCCCCTTTGGCTTGTGCGGCAAAAGAAATCACGCTGGTCGTGCCGCCCATCGCTGCGGATTTGGTTGCTGTCTCAAACGTATCGGCGTTCATCACGCCCATGCCCGACATCTGCTCGATATGCGCATGGGGGTCCACGCCACCGGGCATGACGTATTTTCCAGTGGCATCAATCGTCGTTTTCGCCACGCCAAGATCCGTGCCGATGGCGGCAATCGTTTCGCCCCGCACGCCCAAGTCGCCAGTCACGATGCCAGTCGGGGTCACGATCTGGCCGCCAGTGATCAGCAGATCGAATGGGTCGGACATGGCGGTATCTTTCTTGCAGTTTGTCGCTGCATGTTGCCCGCCGCCACGTGACCTTCGCAAGGCCTTTAGGCCGTGTTGTCCGGTTTATCGTGCTTCTTTTTCAGATCACGCACTGACGCACGACCGATCATATGCGCCCCGATCGGCGAGGTCAGCATCAGAAACAGGATGATTGCCACGACGCGCGCGGTAATCTCGGTCTCGCCCAGAAAAATTGCGCAGGCGATCAGGATCAGGCTACTGCCCAACACGCCAGCCTTGGTCGAGGCATGCATCCGCGTCAGCACATCTGGCAGACGCAGAACACCGATGGCCGCTATCAGCGCAAAGAACCCGCCCAGCAGCAGGAAGCCCGAGATGATGAGGTCAATCATTCTTGCGCTCCTCGCGGCGTGTATCGCGCCGCTCGGCAAACCGGGCCAATGCGACCGTTGCCAGAAAGCCCACCAGTGCGAGCACCAAGGCGACGTCCAGCATGGCGTAAACGCCGGTGGCAACGGCGACAACACCGCAAACGGCAATGATCGAGACAGTCATCATGTCCAGCGCCACAACACGGTCTGCAAGCGTGGGGCCTTTGGCAAGCCGGATGAATGCGATGGCCAGTGACAGCATGACCATCACAAAGGTCGCATAAATGGACAGGTCCAGAAATTCGGCAGATGTCATTCTTCAAATACCTCTTTCACCATGCGTTCCATGCCGGATTTCAAGCTGCGGATCACCTCTTCGGGATCATCTGCAAACATCGCATGAACGATCAGTGTCTTGCGGTCCGGCGTCACATCAAGGCTCAGCGTGCCCGGGGTCAGCGAGATCAGGTTCGTGACCAGCAGAATCTCGATATCAGATTTGACGTCCAGCGGCATTTCAAGAATCGCGGGGTTGCTATGGTCCTTGGGCGTCAGCACGTCATAGGCGACCCGGATGCTCGACAGGCAAAGATCATAGAGGAAGAACAACACCAACCGAACGATACGAAAAGCGCGCAGATAATAACCGCTGGGGCCGCCAAACAGCGGTTGTGCCACCCATAAGGTCAAAAAGCCTATCACGAACCCAAAAGCCAACTGCGTAAGCGTGAAACTGCCCCAAAGCCCGGCCCAGATCACGGCCAGTAACAGGTTGAGAAGAAACAGGTTCATGGCGTCTCTCCTAATACGGTGGTGATATAGGCCGTTGGATCAAGCAGCTGTTCGGTCGTGCGTTCGGCGAAGATCACGAAGGGTTCGGGGTTCAGGCCGATAATGATCGTCAGGATCGCAAGGCCCGCCACCGGGATGATCTGTGCGGCCTTGTTGGGCAGTGTTTTCAGTTCAGGCGCGATGCCGTCGGGATGTGGTTTCCAGAATGCCTCGGCCCAGATTTTTGTCATCGAATAGATGGTCATCAGGCCCACCGCCAGCGCGATGAAGGCGACGAACCACATTTCAACGTCCAGCGTCGCTTTGACAATAATGTATTTGGCCCAGAAACCTGACAGCGGCGGAAAACCCGCCAGCGAGAACGCCGGGATCAGGAACAGGATCGCAAGGAAGGGGGCTGATTTGTAAAGGCCGCCGATCTGGTAGACCTCGGTACCGCCCGTCAGCCGTTTGGCGATGCCAGCGATCAGGAACAGGTTCGCTTTGACGATAATGTGGTGCACGAGGTAGAACACCGCTCCGACCAATGCCAGCGGTGTCATCAGTGCAAGTCCAAGGATCATGTAACCGATCTGGCTGATGATGTGGAACGACAGGATCTTGCGGAAATCCGATTGCGCCGCCGCGCCCAGCACGCCGATCACCATGGTGAAACAGGCGACCCAGAGCAGCACCGTGTGCGTGAAGCCGATGTCATGATCAAACACCATCGTGAACATGCGGATCAGGGCATAGACACCGACTTTGGTCAGCAGGCCTGCAAAGACGGCAGAGACCGAAAAGCTAGGCGTGTGATAGGCGGCGGGCAGCCAGAAGAAGAGAGGGAAGACCGCCGCTTTCACCCCGAAGGCCACCATGAACATCATGGCGACGACGGTCAGCAGGCCCTGGTTCTCGACCTGATCCACCTTCAATGCGAGGTCCGCAAAGTTCAACGTCCCGGTCATGCCGTAAAGCAGGCCAATACCGGTCAGGAATAGAATGGTCGAAATCAGGTTCAGCGCCACATATTTCACGCCACCGTCGATCTGCTCTTTGCCACCGTTCAGGATCAAGAGGCCGAAAGAGGCGATCAGCATGACCTCGAACCAGACATAGAGGTTGAAAAGGTCGCCGGTCAGGAAGGCCCCGGTCACACCCGCCAGCAGGATCTGGAACAACGCGTGATAGCCCAGCTTTGCCTGCCGCTCAGTAATGTCGCCCAAGGCGTAGATCGCCACGGCAAAACCGGTGATCGCGGTGATCAGAACC
>CBDTVH010000336.1:0-3510 GCA_965363665.1 uncultured Yoonia sp.
CCGCCGCCGTTCGCGTACCCGTAGCCTCGGTATCGGCGGTTGATTTGGCGGTCACATTGACGAGGCCCGTCACACTGGAGGATGTACACGCCACCATTCGCGCGCAATCGGGGATTATTGGATGGACCGACAAACCGCTGGTCTCGACCGACCTGCGGGCGCGTCCCGAAAGCCTGATCGTGTCACTGCCTGAAACGCGGGTGACGCAAGGCGGCCTTGTCCGGGTCTTTGGCTGGTACGACAATGAGTGGGGCTTTTCATGCCGGATGCTGGACGTCGCCCGAATGATGGGGTGATGGCCGACCGCGGGGGCAAAGTGCAACGCTTCATTCCTTACCCAAACTGCATGACGCTTGTGGGAAACAGCAACTTGTCGTACTTTCGCGGCACAATGATCGCGACCGAGGAATAAGCATGTTCCACCCGATACTGCGTTGCCTGGCATTCATGTCGCTTGCGCTGCTTGCCGCGCCGCTCGCCGCGTTCGGCGTGATTTACGGGAGCGATGATTGCAACAATGATCCGGGCTTTCTTGAGCAGAATGACATCGTTTGTACCGCAGTCTTTTCCGATACGAGCGTCTGGGACTTTCTCAACAATCTGCCGCGCCGGATCACTTATGATGAACTGATCGCGCTCAACCCTCTTCTTGTGATCGAGGATTATGAAACTGTCCTGACCGGGATAACCTTCGTCCGCGTTCAGTAGCTTTCGCACACCCATCGGATCAACTTCTCTGCCAGTCTGCCGCGCGTCTTCATGTACCCCGCAATGCCATCACGCGGCGTTACGCCTTTCCCTTTCAGACGGGTCGCACTACCTTGCATAGATCAAACCAAAGGCCACCTCATGTCTGCGATCGTATCCGTCGAAAACCTGCGTAAGGCATACGCGGGGGGCTTTGAGGCCCTCAAATCCGTAAACCTTGATATCGAAGAAGGCGAAATCCTGGCCTTGCTTGGCCCCAATGGCGCGGGCAAGACGACCCTGATCTCGACCATCTGCGGGATCACGGTGCCGACGTCGGGCAAGATCACCGTTGGTGGTTTTGACACGCAGACCCAATTCCGCGCCGCGCGCAGCCTGATCGGGCTGGTCCCGCAAGAGATCAACCTTGAACCGTTTGAGACGGTCATGAACTCAGTCAGTTTCTCGCGTGGCATCTTCGGCAAGCCGCGCAACGACGCCTACATCGAAGATGTGCTGAAGCAGCTTTCCCTGCATGATAAGAAAGACAACAAGATCATGACGCTTTCTGGCGGCATGAAGCGCCGGGTCCTGATCGCCAAAGCACTCAGCCACGAACCGCGCGTGCTGTTCCTTGATGAACCCACCGCCGGGGTCGACGTCGAACTACGCAAGGATATGTGGGAGGTCGTGGCCGGGCTGAAAGCATCCGGCGTCACCATCATCCTGACCACCCATTACATCGAAGAAGCCGAGGCGATTGCCGACCGCGTCGGTGTCATCAACAAGGGTGAAATATTGCTCGTGCAAGACAAGGCCGACTTGATGGCGCAGTTGGGTCAGAAGCAGTTGAAGATCGAACTGGCTGAGGCCACTGACACCATCCCTGACGCCTTGACGGGGTACGATCTGGAACGCGCCAAGGACGGTCTGTCCCTGACCTACAGCTACGATACCAAGCGCGAACGGACAGGCATCACCACGCTGCTTAATGATCTGCAAAAGGCGGGTCTGCATATGAAAGACCTCCAAACCCAGCAAAGCAGTCTGGAAGATATCTTTGTCGGCCTCGTAAGGGAAAAGCCATGAACCTGAACGCTGTCTGGACAATTTATGTTTTTGAAATGCGGCGGTTTTTCCGCACCATCACGCAAAGCCTCGTGTCACCTGTCCTGTCCACATCGCTTTACTTCGTGGTCTTCGGCGCCGCCATCGGCAGCCGTATTCAAGAGGTCGAGGGCGTCAGCTATGGCGCCTTTATCGTACCGGGCTTGATCATGCTGTCGGTCATGACGCAGGCGACCTCAAACGCCAGTTTCGGCATCTACTTTCCCAAATTCATCGGCACGATCTATGAGTTGCTTTCGGCCCCCATCAGCTTTCTGGAAGTTGTTGCAGGCTATGTCGGCGCGGCGGCGACCAAGGCGCTGTTTATCGGCATCATCATCCTGATCACCGCGTTTTTCTTTGTCGACATCCAGATCGCGCACCCGTTCGCGATGATGGCGTTCCTCGTGCTCACCTGCGTCAGCTTTGCGCTGCTCGGTTTCATCATCGGCATCTGGGCGGACAATTTTGAAAAGCTGCAACTGATCCCGCTTCTGGTGATCACCCCGCTCGTCTTTCTGGGCGGATCTTTCTATTCCATCACCATGTTGCCGCCCGTCTGGCAGACCATCACGCTGTTCAACCCTGTCGTCTATCTGATCAGCGGTTTCCGCTGGTCGTTCTTCGGCGAAGCGGACGTGGCGATCGGTGTCTCACTCCTCGCCATCGCGCTCTTTACTGGGGCCTGCCTTGCGATCATCTGGTGGATTTTCCGCACCGGCTGGCGGATCAGGCAGTAAGCCCATCACAGAAAGCAGCGGATTATGGCGCTTGGACAACCCGTAGAAAAAGCCTGCCCAATCGTCGTCCGGCAGACGTCTAAAGGTCCTGAAGTCTTGGCGTTTCGCCATCCAAGCGCAGGCAAGCAATTCGTCAAAGGGACGATAAAGCGCGGCGAACAACCGGTGCAGGCAGCCGAACGTGAGCTTGTAGAAGAAAGCGGGATCGTCTTGACTGCGCCATTGCGGCCGCTTGGAGCAGAAAAAATTGGCCAAAACCGGGTGCTGTGGCATTTCTTCGCGTATCATTCCATGAACTTACCGGATATTTGGCGGCATAAGACTGCAGATGATTGTGGCCATATCTTTGAGTTCTTTTGGCACCCATTTGACGCGCCATTGAATGCTGATTGGCACGCTGACTATCATGACGCTTTCAACGTCTTCGCCAACCGCTTGATATGGCAATGACAATGCTTGCGCTCGACGGAGGATACAATCTGCAAGAGGATCATTGCGACGATGCAGTAACCCTTGCGTGCGCAAGCGGAAGGGCTAAGTAACAGGGCATGAAAAAGTATATCCCTTTCTTGCAATCACAGCCTTTCGTCGCCGTCATCCGGCTGCAAGGTGCAATTGCGAACTCCGGGCGCGGTTTGGACAATCCCGGCCTCGCCCCCGTCATCGAAAAGGCGTTCAGCAAAGGCAAACCCGCCGCTGTTGCGCTGGAAATCAACTGCCCCGGCGGATCGCCGGTGCAGTCGTCGCTGATCGCATCCCGGATCCGGCGTCTGGCCGACGAAAAGAAGATACCAGTCTTTGCCTTTGTCGAAGACGTCGCGGCCTCTGGCGGTTACTGGCTGGCCTGTGCTGCCGACGAAATCTTCATCGACAGTTGTTCGATCACAGGCTCGATCGGGGTGATCAGCGCAGGTTTTGGCGCGACGGATGCCATTGGAAAGATCGGCGTTGAACGCCGCGTGCATACCGCGGGCAA
>CBDTVH010000337.1:0-3510 GCA_965363665.1 uncultured Yoonia sp.
CTTTGACAGTGCGGCCAAGCGCCATACGTCGTTCACTTCGGTGAAGGTCTATCCGGTAGTGGACGATAATATCGAGATTGAGGTTAACCCTGCCGACATCCGTATTGATACATACCGTTCATCCGGTGCGGGTGGTCAGCACGTGAACACCACCGACTCGGCGGTGCGGATCACCCACGCGCCCACGGGCATTGTCGTGACCAGTTCTGAGAAATCGCAGCACCAGAACCGTGATATTGCGATGAAGGCGTTGAAATCCCGGCTTTATCAGATGGAGTTGGACAAACGGTCTGCGCTGGTCAACGAGGCGCATGAAAATGCAGGCGATGCAGGGTGGGGCAACCAGATCCGGTCTTACGTCTTGCAGCCCTACCAGATGGTCAAGGACCTGCGCACGAACTATGAGACATCCGATACCAAAGGTGTGCTGGATGGTGATCTGGACGGTTTGATGGCCGCCACGCTGGCAATGGACGTTTCCGGCAAAAGCCGCGCTGAGGCGAACGCCGAATAACACGGCCTCTTGCCAATGATGCGTGCTTGGGGCGATGATAGCGTTACTGTCAGCACCGTTTGGAGCCGTGACATGACATCAACCGATACGCTGAGTGGTGGCACCGAAAAGCTGATGGTGCAGTCACTTTCGATGGCAGATATCACCGCAAGCCTGCGGGCGGGTATCAACGATTTCCGCCGCGCCCCGCAGTTTGGGCTGTTTTTCAGTGCGGTCTATGTTTTGGGCGGGTTCCTGATGCTTTGGGTCGGGGCTGGCCATGTCACATGGACCCTTGCCACGTCACTCGGGTTTCCCTTGATAGCACCCTTTGCCGCTGCGGGCCTTTATGAAGTAAGCCGCCGGATGGAGGCGGGTGAACCGCTGGATTGGGGCGGCGTGTTGGGCATTGTCTGGAATGAACGCACCCGGCAATTGCCGTGGTTGGGTGCGATCATCGTGATCTATTTCCTGTTCTGGACTTTTCTGGCCCATATGATTTTTGCGTTGTTCATGGGGCTGTCGACGATGACGCATGTGACGCAAAGCCTGGATGTGTTTCTGACGCCCAACGGTTTGGCGATGATTGCGGTTGAACTGATTGTGGGGGCTGTGCTTGCGTTCTTGCTGTTTTCAATGACCGTTGTCAGCCTGCCGCTGGTCCTGCATCGCGAGGTCGATTTTGTGACGGCCATGCTGACAAGTATGAAGGTGGTGCGTGCAAACCTGTTGGTGATGTTGATCTGGGCCAGCCTGATAGCGGTGCTGTCGCTCTTGGCGCTTTTGCCATGGTTTCTGGGATTGATGGTGGTCTTGCCGGTGCTGGGTCACGCGACATGGCATCTTTATCGGCGCGCATTGGCCTGAATGCAAAAAGGGCGCCCCGCAGGACCCCCTTGCACAGAGTGCTGATGTACGCACCGGACTTGATCCGGGGTCTTTGAAGCGCGGGTAGGGGTCCCGGATCAGATCCGGGACGTTGCCAACTCAGCTTTTGGCGTCAGCCGGTGCCGTTGTCGGCATCTTCTTGGACGCGCCGGTTGCCAGTGGATCGTCCTGACGCTGCACGGATCCTTCGAAGTGCGCACCGCTTTCGATCGCGATTGTCTTGTGGATGATGTCACCTTCAACACGTGCGGTTGATGTCAGGCGAACTTTCAGACCACGCACGCGGCCGACAACGCGGCCGTTGACGACGACATCGTCAGCAACGACTTCGCCTTTGACGGTGGCGCCTTCGCCAACCGTCAGCAGGTGGGCGCGGATGTCACCCTCGACCTGGCCTTCGACCTGGATATCGCCTGATGTCTTGAGGTTACCTGTGATCAACAGATCAGAGGACAGCACCGATGGCGATGGCTTTGACTTGGGCGTCGCAGATGCCTTGAAATCAGAACCAGCTGCGGGCGAGTTTGTATCGCCGCTTTTGGGCGTGTCTGTTTCGGACGTTTTGGGTCCGGGCTCGTTGATTTTGGATTTAGAAAACATCTTGTCCAGCTCTTATGTAAGTCATGGGATTGACGGGGTTGCCGTTCACACGGACCTCGTAGTGAAGGTGGGGTCCGGTCGAGCGACCAGAATTTCCCATAGCACCAATTCGTTCGCCGCGCGAGACCCTTTGACCGACGCGTACATCCATGGAGTTAAGATGTGCATAACGCGTTTCGATCCCAAAGTCATGCCGGATCTTGATCAGACGACCGTAGCCTGAGGACCAGCCAGCGTGGCTGATGACACCATCGGCAGTGGCGTAGATGGGTGTGCCGATCGGACCGGCAAAATCTGTACCTGCATGTAACCGCCCCCAACGTGGTCCAAAGCCGGAGGTATAGCGAAAGTTTGCTTTTACCGGGATCGAGAACGGCGCCTTTTCAGCGGCGATCCGGTAAAGATTGATCCGGTCCATCGCAGTCAGGATGGCATTGGCTCGCAGCGCATCGGGGTCAGGGGTGCCGCCGCGTGTTGAAAACTGGATCGGGGTCAGTGGACCACCGGTGCCAGAGTATCCGCGGCGCACCTGATCAATCAGGTTGTCAGGGTTCATCCCGGCGGCGCGGAACATATCATCCAGAGGTTCGACCGAAACCATCATGGCTTCTTCCAGCTGGCGGAAAATCTGGTCGTTGCGTTCTTGAAGAAGCCGCAGTTCCAGTTGCATTTCTTCGGCTTGCTCCAGCGCGAACTCCGCGTCGGCTGCGATTTGATCACGCTCTGATGCGGTATCGGCCAGCCCTGTTGCCAACAGGCCCACGGTGCCTGCCGCATCGTCGCTGATTGACGCATTGCCCTGATCAACGTCATCGGCAGAAAGTGCGGCCACTTGACGTCTGGCGTCTTCGCGGGCGCGCATCGTGTCGCGCAATGTCGCCTGGACAACTTCGAGGCCCGTTCCAGCTCGCGTCTTTTTTCCTCGGTGGCCAGCAATTCGGACTGCATGATCGAGATTTGCTGCAGTGCTGAGTTGAACCGTTCCTGCGCGGCCAGAGCTTCCATCGCGCGGGCGTCGCGTTCAGCAGACAGGGCGTTGAGACGTTGTTCGTAGGTCAGTTGATCGCGCTGCGCCTGGGCACGAAAGTTGCCAGCGCCAATACTGTCCATCAGAAGGATCGCGGTTGCGATGATCGTCCATGCCACAACGATGATGCTGCCGGTCCATGCCACAAGCTGTGTTTCGGATTTCAACCGGATAAAGCGCGTCTCTGTGTCAGAGCGCAGAAAGAGACGTCTTTCCGGAAAGAAGCGTTCAAGAACGCCGTGAATGCGTGCTGTCAGTCGTGATCTCACGATGTTGCCTGTCCTGTCCCGTTTCTATCTTCCCGGAGCCCACCCGGACTGTTCGTAACCGTTTAAGTGGCTCGGCGCTGCCCTGCAACAATATTGCACGATTTTTGTGCGGATAACCCGCGTTCATTGGGCTTTGGGCGGGGAATTGCCTATTTGTCAGATGTCTCGGCAGCAGCGTGGGCTGTTCCGGCAAGCGGCCAATAGAAATCGGGCGGAATACCCGCCTCGGCCCG
>CBDTVH010000338.1:0-3509 GCA_965363665.1 uncultured Yoonia sp.
CCCTGCTGCGGATCATTCGAAAGCTCGCGAGCAGCGGCGAGCCGGAGCAGGCGGATGCGGCGAAGCTCTACGCCATCTTGGCCGAGCTCGGCGGGGAAAAGTTGGTCGGCGACGCGACCGAGCTCCAGCCCGGCACCTTCTGGCCGAACGTGGCATTTGGCCTTTTGACGATACCGGCGCGAGCGCGTATAAGCCCCAGAAACAAACAGGACTGGGTCCACTTTCGTGTTGCGCTTTATTCTCTCATTCTTCGGCGGTCTTTTCACGCTGCTTACACTTGGCACCATCATGGGTGGGCTTGCCTTGGGTGGTGTGCTGTATCTCTATGGTCGTGATCTGCCAAGTTATGAAACGCTGTCGCAGTATACGCCGAAAACGATCAGCCGGATTTATTCGGGCGAGGGGCAGATCATTGATGAATTCGCGGTAGAGCGTCGCCTGTTCACACCCGCCGAGGAAATCCCCGATATCGTCAAACAGGCGTTTATTTCCGCCGAAGACAAGAATTTCTACGAGCATTCAGGCTATGATGCGATGGGCATGGTGTCGGCTTTTGTCGATGCCGTTGAATCGCGTGGTGAAAATGTGCGCGGTGCGTCGACCATCACCCAACAGGTCATGAAGAACTTTCTTCTCGATGGCTCCCGGTCTGTTGAACGCAAGATCAAAGAGATCATCCTTGCCGTCCGTATCGAGCGTGCGATGCCTAAGGAGCGTATCCTTGAACTGTACCTGAATGAAATTTTTCTGGGTCAGAACAGCTTTGGCGTGACCGCTGCCGCGCTGACCTATTTCAACAAACCGCTGACCCAGCTGACCGCGGGTGAAGCCGCCTATCTTGCTTCATTGCCCAAGTCCCCCAGCAACCGCCACCCGGTGCGCGACCGGGAGGCCGCCGTTTTCTGGCGCAACAATACCCTGCGCGAGATGTTCGAGAACGGCTATATTGATCAGGCCACCTATGATGCCGAACGCGCGTCACCGCTTTTGTCCGTGCAGGGCGGTGACTACCAGGATTTCCGTGAAAGCCTGCCTGAGCGTGATTACTTTACCGATGAAATCCGTCGCCAGCTCAGCCAGAACTTTGGCGAAGAAGAGTTCTTCTCGGGCGGCCTTTCAATCCGGGCGACCGTCGATCCTGAGCTGCAAGTTACCGCGCGCCATTCACTGCAACGCGCGCTGGAAGAATATGACCGCGAACAAGGGGTCTGGCGTGGCACGGGCGTGGTCGTGCCTGAAGACGTGCTGGATAATGAGACCGCATGGCGTGTGGCGCTTTCAAACGCGGATGTGCCGCGTGATGTTGATCTGGATGGGCAGTGGCACCCGGCCGTCATCCGTGACGTGGCCGAAAACACGCTGACGATCGGGATTGAGGGCGTGGCTGAAACCGATGCTGAACCCTTTGTGGTGCCGCGTGAGGATATCCGCTGGCTGGTCGGTGACTTCTTCGACAACTTCACACCTGGTGATGTGGTGCATGTGCGTCGCCTTTTTGATGGCGACGGCAACTTTGTACGTTGGTCCCTGCGTCAGGTGCCCGAAGTGCAGGGCGGTTTCATGGCGATGGACGTCAATACGGGGCGCGTAATCGCAATGCAGGGCGGTTTCAGCTATCAGCATTCGGTCTTTAACCGCGCCACCCAGGCGCAACGTCAGCCCGGATCATCGTTCAAACCTTTCGTTTATGCGGCAGCATTGGACAGTGGTTATTCGCCTGCGACGATCATCGTGGATGCGCCCATTACGATCAACACGCCGCAAGGGACATGGCGTCCGCGCAATGCGTCGAACCAGTTTTACGGTCCCACGCCGCTGCGCACCGGGATTGAGCGGTCGCGGAACCTGATGACCATTCGTCTGGCACAGGAAATCAGCATTGATACCGTTGGCCGCTACGCCGAACGCTTTGGTGTCTATGAAGATATGAACCGGGTGCTTGCCGCCTCGCTAGGGTCGGACGAGACGACGTTGTTCAAGATGGTTGCAGCCTACGCGATGTTCGCCAACGGTGGTGAGCGGGTCGAGCCGACCTTGGTGGACCGTGTGCAGGACCGGTATGGCTATACCGTCTATCGCCATGATCAGCGCACCTGTCTGGATTGTGACCAGACCAATCTGCCACAAGGCGAGGCGCCACGTATCATGACCAACCGTGACCGGGTGATGAATGAGATTACGGCCTATCAGTTGACGTCGATGATGAAGGGTGTCGTGGATCGCGGGACAGCCAGCGGCACGGTCAATCTGCCGGTGCCGATTGCAGGCAAGACCGGTACGACGAACGATTCCAAAGATGTCTGGTTTATCGGCTTTTCGTCCAATATCGTCGCGGGCTGCTACATTGGCTATGACACACCACGCAGTTTGGGCCGTGGCGCGTCGGGTGGTGGGTTCTGTGGGCCGGTGTTCAATCGCTTCATGGAAGAAGCCATCGACAAATATGGTGCCGGTCCGTTCCGGGTCCCGGCCAACTGTCAGTTCATCAACATCGACCGCTTTAGCGGCGCGCGTTTGCCGGAAGGTGCCAGCGGCGAAAACGTCGTGCGCGAATGTTTCCGCCCCGGCGAAGAGCCGCTTTTCGGGATCATGTTTGACGGTGGTTTTGCGATGGCGGCGGATCTGCCGCTCTACGAAGAAGCACAAAGCGCGCAGCGGCAGGTCACAACCTCAACCGGGGACACGGCCACGGTGGGTGAAAAGGCGACGTTTGGAACGCTTTCAACGGGTGGTCTTTACTGACCATCCGCTTGTAGCGCGCGCATGGGCGCGCTAAGACCGCTGAACCATAAACCATTGAACAAGACAGGTGCCCCATGCGCGCGGAAATGCAGAACACTGTGGATGCGATTGAGAAATCGCTGGCTTTGCTGGCGCAGCGCATGGACCGTGAAACAGCACCGCACCGACTGGAGGAATTCAACGCGCGCGTTGAGGATCCGACCCTGTGGGATGACCCCGAAGCGGCGCAAAAACTGATGCGCGAGCGGCAATTGCTGGTTGATGCAATGTCCAACTATGACACCATCAGCCAAGAGCTGTCCGACAACATCGAACTGATCGAAATGGGCGAGATGGAGAACGACGCCGAGGTTGTGGCCGAGGCTGAAGCGGCGTTGACGACCTTGGCCAAAAAAGCCGCTGAAAAGGAACTTGAGGCCCTGCTGGATGGCGAAGCCGACGGCAACGACACCTTTCTTGAAATCAACGCAGGCGCAGGCGGGACCGAAAGCTGTGATTGGGCCAACATGCTGGCGCGCATGTATGTGCGTTGGGCCGAGAAAAAGGGATACAAGGTCGAATTACAGGCCGAGCAGGCGGGCGATGAAGCCGGGATCAAATCGGCCTCTTACAAGATCAGCGGACACAATGCCTATGGCTGGTTGAAATCGGAAAGCGGTGTGCACCGTCTGGTGCGAATTTCGCCCTTTGACAGCGCCGCCAAGCGCCACACGTCTTTCACCTCGGTCAAGGTTTATCCGGTCGTCGATGACAACATCGAGATTGAG
>CBDTVH010000339.1:0-3502 GCA_965363665.1 uncultured Yoonia sp.
ACGCGGCCGCTTGTGTCCTCTGACTACACCAATGACAAACGCAGCGGCGTTATTGATGCGCCCTCGACCATGGTGGTGAACGGTACCCAACTGAAAGTCTATGCCTGGTACGATAACGAATACGGCTATGCGCACCGTCTGGTCGATGTAGCCATGATGGTGGGCGGCAAACTGTGACGCGCGGTCCAAAACGACCTCAAGGGTTTACCGCCTACCTTACTGTAACGGCGGCCTATTGGGCGTTCATGTTGACGGATGGCGCATTGCGGATGCTGGTTCTGCTGCATTTCCACACGCTTGGCTTTTCGCCGGTGCAATTGGCCTATCTGTTCGTCCTCTATGAGATCGCGGGCGTGGCGACAAACCTGTCCGCAGGGTGGATTGCAGCACGGTTCGGCCTGACCGCCACGCTTTATGCCGGGCTGTCGTTGCAGGTCATAGCGCTTTTGGCGCTGGCACAACTTGACCCTGCCTGGGGCATCACCGCTTCGGTGGTTTTTGTGATGCTGGTGCAGGGGCTGTCGGGTGTGGCCAAGGATCTGGCCAAGATGAGCTCAAAGAGCGCAGTGAAGATCCTGGCCCCGACGGAAGGTGGCGGGCTGTTCCGCTGGGTCGCCATTCTGACAGGATCAAAGAATGCGGTGAAGGGCAGCGGTTTTTTATTGGGTGCTGTACTTTTGGCCGTTGTTGGTTTCGTACCATCGGTGCTGACAATGGCAGCAATTTTGTTTGTCATCCTGATCGGTGTCGTGATCGGGATGCCATCGGGCCTGCCGGTAGGGCGCAAGGACGCGAAATTCTCGGAAATCCTATCCAAGAACCGCAACATCAACTGGCTGAGCGCGGCGCGTCTGTTCCTGTTTGGCGCACGGGACGTCTGGTTCGTGGTCGGCATTCCGATCTACTTCTATGCCGTGCTGTCGGATGGCAGCACCGAGGGCAATCGGGCTGCGTTTTTCCTGATCGGAACATTCATGGCAGTCTGGACGATCCTTTATGGCGCAGTTCAGGGGTGGGCGCCCCGTATCCTGAAGGCAGCAATGCGTACCGAGGCGGAAATACTGTCGCTGGCAAAACGATGGGTTGGTGTCTTGATTGTTGTTCCAGCCCTGCTTGCCGGTCTGGTCTGGCTGGTGCCTGCGCCATCACCTGCGCTGACGACGACAATCATTCTTGGCCTTTTGATCTTTGGCGGCATCTTCGCGGTGAATTCATCGCTGCATTCGTATTTGATCCTCAGTTTCACGGATGCAAAGCGCGTCACGATGGATGTTGGCTTCTATTACATGGCCAATGCCGCAGGACGATTGGTTGGCACAGTCCTGTCCGGCCTTACGTATCAACTTGGTGGGCTTCCATTATGTTTGGGTACGGCGGCAATCATGATCGGTCTCAGCTGGCTTGGGATGTCGCAACTGAGAGCGCAAGACAAACAGAGGATTGCTGCATGAATATCTTTGAAAAATACCTGTCCCTCTGGATCGCACTTGCGATCGTGGCAGGGATCCTTTTGGGCAATATCGCGCCGGCAGTGTTCGCCACGATTGCGGCAACGGAAATTGCCAGCGTCAATCTGGTTGTCGCCGTGCTGATCTGGGCCATGGTGTACCCGATGATGGTCGGCGTCGATCCAGGATCGCTGCGCGACGTCGCAAAGCAACCGCGCGGATTGATGATTACGCTTGTCGTGAACTGGTTGGTCAAACCCTTTACGATGGCAGCCTTGGCCGTCCTGTTTTTTCAACATATCTTTGCACCATGGATACCGCCTGAAGACGCGATGCAATACATCGCCGGACTGATCCTTCTGGGCGCGGCCCCCTGCACGGCCATGGTGTTTGTCTGGTCACAACTGACGCGCGGGGATGAGACCTATACGCTTTTGCAGGTCTCCGTGAACGACCTGATCATGGTCATTGCCTTTGCGCCAATCGTGGCATTCCTGCTGGGCGTTACCGATATCACTGTTCCTTGGTCAACACTGGTCTTGTCAGTGTTGCTGTTCATTGCGCTGCCACTGGTTGCTGGCCTGCTGACCCGCCGACGTCTTGGGACAGCGGCAGCCATCGAGACGTTTCAGGCGCGTGTGAAACCGTATTCAGTCTTTGGTCTGATTGTCACGGTCATGATCCTTTTTGGTCTGCAGGGTCAGGTCATCGTGTCCAAACCATTCATCATCGTGCTGATCGCCGTTCCTATCATTTTGCAAAGCTACAGTATCTTTGCGGTCGCCTATGCAGCCGCGTTCGCATTGAAGGTACCTCACCGCATTGCGGCACCCTGCGCTTTGATCGGGACATCGAATTTCTTTGAGTTGGCCGTTGCGGTCGCGATCAGCCTGTTTGGACTGAATTCCGGTGCAGCCCTTGCCACCGTCGTCGGGGTTTTGGTGGAAGTTCCGGTCATGCTGACGCTGGTAGCATTCGCAAATCGCACACGGGCTCGGTTTGCGCCCTGAGAACGGGGACAGGCAAGTGCTAGGCCAGCAGTTTGCGCAAGGCATTTCTGTCAATTTTTGAGTGATGCCGCCGATCAAGCGGGATCCTTGCGATGTGGCGCACGTCCTTGATACCAAACGCCGCGGCGCGCGTGCGCCACACGTCGATTTGCGCAGGATCGCCTTCCGCCACCAGCACCGGAACTTTGTCGCGCTGCGTCAAAGCAGCCCGTTTGATCCCCGGCCACAACCGCGCGGATGTCTCAATGGCGAAGGGATATTGGATGCCTTTGTCTGTCGTTACCTGGTCGCCGACACGCCCCAACAGCCACAGCCGCCCCTGTTCGTCGAACCGCCCAGCGTCACCCGTGCGGTGCCAGATCGTGTCACCTTCGCGTACCTTGGTTTCTGCATCGCGCGCCGGATCAAGGTACCCGGTATTAACATGATCGCCCGCCACCTGAATTTCGGTGTCCACAATCCGTAGGCGCACGGCGCCCACCGGGCGACCGACAAACAAGCCATATCCTTCCTCTGTGGTGTGGGCATGTGCGATAGGCTCGGCCTCGGTCGAGCCATAGACGGTGGTGATGTCAAGGTTTGCGGCGATGCCGTGCAGACCATGGATCACGTCCGGGAACACCGGGCCGCCGCCTGTGAAGATATGTTTGAGGGTTCCGATATCTTGCGCCTCAACCAGTTTTTCGCAAAGTGTGGGGGGCAGCAATGCGCGGGTGCATTTGTTGGCCGATATCCAGTCAACAAGCGTGTCTGGATCAAGGGTTGCAAGTTTTGACATCTTCCAGTTGGGCAGTACCGATGTGCGCCCTTCGGCCAGATTGATCAGGACGAAAACCGGAAAGGTCACAAGGTCGACTTCTTCCACATCGCTTTGCAGCAAAGGTGCCACCGCTTTCCATTGCGCCATCAGGAACGCATGCGTGCGCGGTATCGCCTTGGGTGTTCCGGTGGTGCCCGAGGTGAACGAAATCAGGGCGATACTGTCAGGGTCCGCTGCCGGTCTGGCCGGTGACGCGCATCAACTCCTGGTCCAGGTGCGGCGAC
>CBDTVH010000340.1:0-3491 GCA_965363665.1 uncultured Yoonia sp.
GCCGCTCTTTATGTTTACGATCACCCAGCGCTTCATCATCCCCGAGGAAAACCGGCTGCGGGTCAAATTTCGCGCCGCTTTCGCACGCTACTGCCAAAAGACACGACGTTGGGTGTGACTGTTAGCGCATGACACTTAATGTCATCGCAGCCATACCCTTGTGAAATATTCTTGCGCGCTATAATGCATCCTGACGGCGAGAACAGATATGGGGGATGGCCCGTGAAGATCGGCACACCAAAAGAGATATTCGAAGGCGAGAACCGGGTCGCGATGACACCCGCCTCTGCCAAGGATCTGCAAAAGCTTGGCTATGACTGCGTGATTGAAACCGGGGCCGGTGCGGGTGCTGGTTTCTCGGATGCCGCCTATAAAGAGTCCGGTGTCGAGGTCGTGAAAACCGCCACAGCGCTTTACAAAGCCGCTGACATCATCGCCAAAGTACGCCCCCCATCGGATGCGGAAATCAAGAAGTTGCGTGAGGGTCAGACACTGATCTCATTCTTCTATCCAGCACAGAACAAGGAGTTGATGGAGGCCGCCAACGACAAGGGTGCCACTGTCATCGCCATGGATATGGTGCCGCGCATCAGCCGCGCGCAGAAGATGGACGCGCTGTCTTCTATGGCCAATATCGCAGGCTATCGTGCTGTGATCGAAGCGGGCAACAACTTTGGCCGCTTCTTCACCGGTCAGGTCACTGCCGCTGGCAAGGTACCGCCTGCCAAGGTTCTTGTCGTTGGTGCCGGTGTTGCGGGCCTTGCCGCGATTGGCACGGCCACATCGCTGGGTGCCATCACATACGCTTTTGACGTGCGCCCCGAAGTGGCCGAACAGGTCGAGTCGATGGGTGCTGAGTTCGTCTTCCTCGATTTTGAGGAAGAACAGCAGGACGGTTCCTCCACGGGTGGCTATGCCGCCGTGTCGTCGCCCGAATTTGCTGCAGCCCAGCTTGCCAAATTCCGCGAAATCGCACCGGATATGGACATCGTCATCACCACGGCCCTGATCCCTGGCCGCGACGCGCCAGAGCTTTGGACCAAGGATATGGTTGAAAGCATGAAGCCGGGTTCGGTGATCATTGACCTTGCAGCGGAACGTGGTGGTAACTGCAAACTGACTGTGAAGGACGAAAAGATCGTTACGGATAACGGCGTCACCATCGTCGGCTACACCGATTTCCCCAGCCGGATGGCGGCGCAGTCATCGACGCTTTACGCGACAAACATCCGCCACATGATGACGGACCTGACGCCCGAGAAAGACGGCACGCCAAACCACAACATGGAAGACGACGTCATCCGTGGGGCCACGGCGACGCACAAAGGCGAGATTACGTTCCCGCCGCCGCCACCCAAGGTGGCCGCGATTGCGGCAGCGCCCAAGAAGGAAAAGCCAAAGGAACTGACAGCCGAGGAAAAACGCGCCGCAGAAGTGGCCGCCTTCCAAAAAGAGACAAAGACGCAAGTGACGCTTCTTGGCGCAGGTGCCGCACTTATCCTTGGCATCGGATTGATCCCCGGTATGCCAGCCAGCTTTATGCAGCACTTCATCGTGTTCGTTCTGTCGGTCTTCATCGGCTTCCAGGTGATCTGGAACGTGGCACATTCGCTGCACACGCCGCTGATGGCTGTGACCAACGCGATTTCGTCGATCATCATTCTGGGTGCGCTTATTCAAATCGGATCGACCAGCGTGCTGATCACGATCTTGGCAGCACTTGGTATTTTCATGGCGGCCATCAACATCTTCGGTGGCTTCCTCGTGACACGGCGCATGCTCGCCATGTTCCAAAAGTCTTAAAGGGGCAGGGCAATGGATAACGCATTTACAATCGCGGCCTATGTCGTCGCAGGTATTCTCTTCATTCTGTCACTGGGCGGTTTGTCCGGGCAGGAAAGCGCGAAACGCGCCGTGTGGTACGGGATCGCGGGCATGGCGCTGGCGGTGTTCGCGACGCTTGTCGGGCCGGGCGCTGGTCTGGGGCTGTTGTCGGTCATCCTGATCGCGCTGGGCGGCATGGTAGGCTATCAACTGGCGACCAAAGTCGAGATGACCCAGATGCCGGAACTGGTGGCGATCATGCATTCGCTCGTCGGTCTGGGTGGTTTGGTTGGCTATCAGCTGGCCACCAAGGTCGAGATGACACAGATGCCCGAACTGGTCGCCATCATGCACTCGATGGTGGGTCTGGCGGCTGTGTTCGTGGGCTTCAACGCTGACATCATGATCAACAACATGGCGGCACTTTATGCGGCCAACGATCAGGTGCTTGGTGCCGTGGGTCCGGATGGCATCACTGCCATCGGATTACCGAAAGAGGCCTATGAAGGGCTGAGCGCCTTTGGTCAGTTGATTGCCAAGAAATCCAGTGTCGAGATCAGCATCTTGCGGGTTGAACTAGTCTTGGGGATCTGGATCGGTGCCGTGACATTTACCGGCTCCGTGATCGCCTATGCCAAGCTGGCAGGCAACTCCAGCAAGCTGCCCTTCAAGGTCGATACCAGTGCCAAAAAGCTGCCCGGCGGGCATCTGTTGAACGCCGCCGCTGCGGCGATGTCGGTAATCCTGCTCTTTGCCTATATGGGCGGCAGCGGGTCCTGGGCGCTGGTCCTGCTGACACTCGCCGGTCTTTTCATCGGCTATCACCTGATCATGGGGATCGGCGGCGCGGATATGCCGGTCGTCGTGTCCATGCTGAACAGCTATTCGGGTTGGGCGGCTGCGGCGATTGGTTTCAGCCTTGGCAATGATCTATTGATCGTTGTTGGTGCGCTGGTCGGATCGTCCGGTGCGATCCTGTCTTACATCATGTGTAAGGCGATGAACCGGTCGTTCGTATCGGTCATCCTGGGCGGCTTCGGCGGCCCTGCGGGTGAGCAGATGGCGGTTGAAGGTGAACAGATCGCAATTGATGCCGATGGCGTTGCTGCGGCACTGAATGAAGCGGATAGCGTCATCATCATACCGGGCTACGGCATGGCTGTGGCACAAGCGCAGCAGGCGGTATCGGAACTGGTGCGCAAACTGCGCGCCAAGGGCAAAAACGTGCGCTTCGCGATCCACCCGGTTGCCGGGCGTCTGCCGGGGCATATGAACGTGCTCTTGGCCGAAGCGAAGGTGCCCTATGACATCGTGATGGAAATGGACGAGATCAACGAGGATTTCCCGAATACGGACGTCGCCATCGTGATTGGCTCCAACGACATCGTGAACCCTGCGGCACAGGACGATCCCAACAGCCCGATTGCGGGGATGCCGGTGCTGGAATGCTGGAAGGCCAAGCAAGTGTTCGTGTCCAAGCGTGGTCAGGGTACCGGCTATTCCGGGATCGAGAACCCGCTGTTCTACAAAGAGAACACGCGGATGTTCTATGGTGATGCAAAAGCGTCACTGGACGCATTGCTGCCGAAGATCGACTGAGGCTGAAAGCATCGAACAACAGGCGGGCGGTCCCATGCGAGGGCCGCCCGTTTCGCTTTTATATTGTA
>CBDTVH010000341.1:0-3480 GCA_965363665.1 uncultured Yoonia sp.
GGGTTTGGGGATCGCCACATCCTCAACCCGCATCCGGCGCAGGTTCAGCATACCAAGGACAGAGCCCGCGGGCTTGTCCACGGGGCGCGGCGCGTCCTGATGCACCAGCGGTGCGTCAGGTGGGCGGAATGCATTGCGCAGGCGCGTCAATAGCCCCGGTGTTGTCATCATGTGATCCGGCTGCGCGCTTTGCGCTGCACTAGATGGACCGTCGCCAGTGTCGCCCATTTCATCCTTACCTATGTGGGTCTGATGACCCGGTTATGCCCTATATGGGTCAGGAATACCCAGTTTGCCAAGTATCTCTGTCTCTAACCCTTCCATCAAGGTGGCATCGCGGTCACGTTCGTGATCGAATCCCAGCAGATGAAGGGTACCATGGACAAGTAAATGGATCGTGTGATCGCGCAGTGGCCTGCCTGCGTGTTCTGCCTCGCGCTTGCAGGTTTCATAGGCAATAGCGATGTCACCAAGTTCGTCGTCGGACCCCGGACGCGGCGGTGAAGGCATCTCACCATCAATGGCGGGTGTCCGCTCATCCGTGGGCCAGCTCAGCACATTCGTTGGCTGCGGCTTGCCCCGGAAATCCTCGTTCAGGACTGCGATACGTTGATCATTGCAAGCCAGTACGCTGATTTCGAACACAGACGGTTCCAGCCCAAGTCGTTCCAGCGCGGCGTCCGTCGCCAACCGGGCAAGCGCGTCGATGTCGCCCCAGCGTTTGTCTTCCACCATGCAATCCACGGTCACTTGGGATCATCCGCCTCGTAAGCTTCGATGATGGCCGCGACCAATGGATGCCGGACCACGTCTTTCGAAGTGAAATAATTGAAGCTGATCTTGTTGATATTCTTCAACAAACGCTCTGCATCCCACAGGCCTGAATTCACGCCGCGCGGCAGGTCGATCTGGGTGCGGTCGCCGGTAATGACCATGCGGCTGCCCTCGCCCAAACGGGTCAGAAACATCTTCATCTGCATGGTTGTCGCATTCTGCGCCTCATCCAGTACGACAAAGGCATTGGACAGCGTGCGCCCGCGCATAAAGGCCAAGGGTGCGATCTCGATCACCTTTTCCTCCATCATCTTGGCCGATTGCTTGCCGGGCAGAAAATCATTCAGCGCGTCATAAAGCGGCTGCATGTAGGGATCGACCTTGTCCTTCATGTCGCCGGGCAAATAGCCCAGCTTTTCGCCCGCTTCGACAGCAGGGCGCGACAGGATGATCTTGTCGACATGGCCGGAAATCAGCATGTTCACACCGACGGCGACGGCAAGATAGGTCTTGCCGGTACCGGCAGGGCCGATGCCGAACGCCAATTCATTGGCGAACAGTGCTTTGACGTATGCTTTTTGTGCATCCGTGCGTGGCTCAATCAGCTTTTTGCGGGTCTTGATTTCGACCCGCTCCGTTTCACCTTTGAACAACTCGATCTGGTCACCGTCGCGCGCAGAATCAAACATCGGCTCAGCACCCATGCGCAATTCGCGGTCCAGATCACCCGGTTCCAGCGAACGCCCGGCTTCCAGGCGGCTATAAAGCGACTGCAATACCTGCGTCGCCTCGTGGCGCGCATCATCGTCGCCGATGACAGCCAGTTGGTTGCCACGGCGCAGGATTTGCACGCCTAATTTGTCTTCGATGGTTGTCAGGTTGCGATCATATTCGCCACACAGGTCGATCAGCAAAAAGTTGTCAGGAAATTCCAACAGGGCTTCTGTGGCAGCTTCAGCGGGTGGGGTCAGGGCACCGGTGGCCAATCAGCTCTCCTTTGAGTCTATATGTAGGTATGGTGGCAACTCAAACCGCTAGGCGCAAGGTGTCAGTGGAAAATGTCACATGATTGAGACAATTATTCATGCCACCACCCGCGAGATATCGCGCAGAGCGATGAAACTCCATGCAAATAGTGAAGCTGTGCTACAAATGGACGGCACGGAAATTCTGGGTCAAAGTAGCACCCGACCCTGCAAAAGCGACATGACCCATGACTTATCCTGAAATTGTAACCTACGCATTGGATGGCAAAGGCGGGGCGGTGGCACTTGCGCCGGACGCGTTCACCACGGCGACACGACATGATCATGCGGGCGGGTTTGTCTGGCAGCACCTCAAGCGGGATCATCCCGACACCGCCGCCCTACTGGCCACGTCCGGTCTGGACAGCTTTGTCATCGACGCGCTGACCGCAGATGAAACCCGTCCGCGGTGTACCGTCCATGGCAAGGGCATTCTTTTGAACCTGCGCGGGGTGAACCTGGACCCCGGCGCAGAACCCGAAGATATGATCTCGGTTCGGCTGTGGCTTGAAGCACATCGTGTGATCGGCGTTTGGGTCCGCCCGCTTCAGGCGACCGAAGATCTGATCCGGGCGATGGAGCGTGGCGAAGGGCCGGCATCGCCGGGAGATCTGGTCGCCAAGCTAGCGTTGCGCCTTGCCGACAGGGCTGAACCTTCGGTGATCGCGCTGAATGAACTTATCGATGATCTGGAAGAAGCGGTCTGGGACCCCAAGACCGAGGTCATGCGCGCGCGGTTAGCGGATGTGCGGCGGCGTGCCATTGTGCTGCGGCGCTACTTCTTGCCACAACGTGACGCCCTGTCCACATTGGAGATAGAGGACGCGCGCTGGCTCAAGGATCATGACCGGAGCCGCCTGCGCGAAGCGGCCGAAAGGGTAAGCCGCTTTGGCGAAGAACTTGATGCCATCCGCGACCGTGCACAGATCGTCCATGATCAGATCATGGATCAACGCGCGGAAAGGATGAACCAACGCATGTTGGTGTTGTCTGTCGTGGCAGCAATTTTCCTGCCTTTGGGACTGCTTACAGGACTGCTGGGGATCAATGTCGGGGGCGTACCCGGCGCAGACAATCCTTACGCCTTTGCCGTCGTCTGCGGCTTGCTTGTAGTGATTGGTCTGGCGCTGTTCTGGTGGTTCAGGCGCAGTGGAATGCTGAAGTAAGGTGGATCATGATCCACCTTACAGCAATTCACCCTTCAACGAATTCGGACTGTCCTGCAAGATTTTCACCCGGCGCACCTGACCGATCACATCGGCAGGAGCGTCGGCATAAACAGCGTGCAAATACTCGGACTTGCCGATCATCTGTCCCGCCTCGCGGCCAGCCTTTTCAAACAGAACCTTCACCTCACGGCCAACCATCGCCGCTTGCGTGGCCTGCTGTTGTTCACGCAGCAACGCCTGCAACCGCTGCAAACGGTCATTCATCCCGTCCTCGGGCAACTGCGGTTTTTCAGCCGCTGGCGTGCCGGGGCGGGTCGAGTATTTGAACGAATAGGCTTGCCCGTAATGCACATCACGCACCAATTGCATGGTGTCTTCAAAGTCTTCTTCCGTTTCACCGGGAAAGCCAACGATGAAATCACCCGAAAGCAGCAGGTCAGGCCGCGCGGCGCGGATGCGCTCAATCAGCCTGATATAGCTTTCGCCGGTATGTTTGCGGTTCATCGCCTTGA
>CBDTVH010000342.1:0-3461 GCA_965363665.1 uncultured Yoonia sp.
TCTGCCAGTCCACGGGCATCATCGACCGCAAGCTTGGGCAGGATCGCCGCATTTAAATCGTAGCTTTGCAATGCTGTTACCGGATCAAGATGGGCCTCGACAAAGCGGCGCAGATCGGCGTGCGCTCCGGCGTGTCCGTATGGACCCGTCAAGGCCACATTGCGCAATGACGGTGTGCGGAAGGCATAGAGGTCTGCGGGATCGCCGGTGACACGGAACCGCCCCTCATCGCGAGCGTGACTTTCAAATCGCGCCGCCTTGCCCGGTCCGATCTGGGGGGCACCCATGGCGTGAAACCCATGATCGGTCAGGAACGGCCCACTGTGACAGCTCGCGCACCCCGCCTCACCATAAAACAGGGCCATGCCGGTTGCAGCAGGTTCCGGCAGGGTCGCTTCACCCCGTAACACGGCGTCAAAAGGTGCATTATCGGACCGCCACTCAAACGCCATGAAAGCGGCGATCGCGTTTGAAATATCGGCGAAGGTGATCTGATCGGGGTCCTCAATATGGTCGTAGACCGACAGGAACCGGTTGGCGTATTCGGTATTGTCGCCCACGCGCCGCGCGATAAGGTCCCAGGCACCGGCTTCGCCCGTGATGACACCGCGTCTGACTGCTTGTGATACGTCATTTTCACTATAGTGCCCCGCCATCTCATCAGGACTGAGCACCGGGAACATGGTTTGGGCGGACAGCAATGACGCGAACCCCGTGACCATATCTGCATCAAGCGGCGTGCGCAGCCCGCCGGGGCGGTCGGGATCAACCTCGATCCGGCCGTCATGGAACAGGACGGTGAATTCATTGGCGCCAAGGTTGAAGAGTGCAGGCGCATTTCGCGGGATCCGTTGTTCGGGCATGTTACCCGGATCCGCTATGCGTCTTGGCCCCAGGCCGACACCGCCGTCACCTATCCCCAATGACAAGCCATCACCGGTGCCAAATGCCGGATGGTGGCATGTGCCGCACGACACATTTCGATTTCCCGAAAGGATCGGATCGTAAAACAGCAACTGCCCCAATCGCGCTTCGGCCTCATCGACCGGGGCGAAGTCTGCGTCTGTCAGAGGTGCCGGCAGGTTATCAGCAAAAACAGCACCTGCGCTGATCACCGCCAAAATGCAAATAGCCGTCCGCATCGCATACCTACCGTTTCGTCGCGCCATGGTTAGCATGGAATTTCCGTGACACAAGTGCGGCGGATCAGTCCATGCTCTTGCGGATACGGTTGACCATCATCCACACCAGCGCCACCACGATGGGTGTGACGATTGCAGTCATGACGGGTTTGTTCAAACCAAAGGATTCTTCCAGCGGGCCAGTCATGTTCAGCACCAGATTGACCGCATAATAGCTGATCGCCACAACCGACAGACCTTCGACGGTGCGCTGCAACCGCAGTTGCAGATCGGCGCGTTTGTCCATGCTGGTCAGCAGTTCCTGGTTCTGGGCAGAACGTTCCACATCGACACGTGTGCGCAGCAGATCACCGGCGCGCAAGGCACGCTCTGACATCGCCTGCAGTCGTGCCTCGGTCGATTTTACCGTGCGCATTGCTGGATCGAAACGACGCATCATGAATTCACCGAATGTCTGTCGCCCCGTAAACCGTTCTTCGCGCAGAACGTTGATACGTTGGTTCACAATCGTCTCATAAGCCCCTGTTGCGCCGAACCTGAATGACGATTGTGCAATCGTGTTTTCAATTTCCGCCGAAACCTCAAGCAGTGATTGCAGCACCTTTGCGGGGTCGGCGTCAGACCCGCGCATGTCTTCCAGCAGACTGGTCAGGCGCTTGTCGAATTCCCCCATTTTCGGGCCAAGATCGCGCACCCGGTACAGACCCAGCATCGACATCGCCTTATAGGTTTCAATCTCGCACAGGCGCTGCACAACACGCCCAATCCGACGATTGCCGACGCGCGGGCGGGCGAAGACGGCGAAACGCATGTGCCCCGCCGGATCAATGCGGAAGTCACCCGCGACAACCAAATCGTCCTCGATCACGCGGCTGATGGCAAGGCTTTCGGGCACGAACCAGTCGCGCGCCTTTTCGATGATACCATCATCACCCTCGGCAGTTTCAATGCGGATCAAGGCCGATGTGACGCGGGTGCCGGGGGCGGCTTTCAGCCAATCCTCGGGGAACACGCCAAAGGTTGCCGCATCAAACGGGCGATCCGCCACGCCTTCGCCGAAGATCGTGTAGGTGACGAATTCGGTATGGCTTTCCCATTTGACGTGGTGCTTGCCGATCTTGCCGAAATAATGGGTCGCGTCAGGCTGCGGGTGTTGCGCGCCAAAGCGGTCTAGCAAATCAATCAGATGTGCGCGGTCAGCATCACGATCACGCCCCGCGGCGTTGCTTGCCGGCTTGATGGCCAGATAGGCGGCACGGCTGGGCGCGTCGACCGCCGGAAACGGGCGGGCGTGCAACTCGTTCGCCATTGCATAGCGCAGGGGGTGGTCTTCGATCGGCGGCATTTACTGAACCTTCATCGTTCACATCCGTGCAACCTAGCGGGATTTCACTGTGAGTAAACTTAAAACATGTTACTTATTAAAGAGTTACTGGCGTACAATCGTATACCGTGTGGCAACAGAGCCCATTAAATCGCCACCACACCAAGCTGCCGGAAACCGTTGAAACGAACCGAAGCATCGCTCCATGTGTGGGCGCCCCGGCTGCGGATCAAAAGATGATTGCAGCCCACAGGCGCGTACAGTGGCGTAATTGTTTGCAAATTTGCGCCTATTCCAGACTGGCAAAATGAATATTCCAGTACTTGCACAACACCATGGACGGCAACGCGTCACACGCGTAAGCCGGGGGCCATGTCCCGCGTGATCCTGTTCAACAAACCCTATGGCGTTCTATCGCAGTTTACCGATACGAAAAGTCCAACCCCAAGGCCGACACTTTCCGCCTTCGTCGATGTGCCAGACGTTTATCCAGCGGGCCGATTGGACCGGGACAGCGAGGGGCTATTGGTGCTGACGGATGACGGGCAACTGCAGGCGCGCATCGCTGATCCCAAAAACAAGATGAGCAAGACATATCTGGTGCAGGTCGAAGGCGCCCCCACGGATCAGGACCTGGCACCTCTGCGTGATGGCGTGACCCTCAAAGACGGGCCCACCCGCCCAGCGAAAGTCAGGCGCATCGACCCACCAAACCTATGGAACCGTGATCCACCCGTCCGCTTTCGCAAATCAGTACCGGACACATGGATCGAAATCGCCATCAGTGAAGGACGCAACCGGCAGGTGCGCCGCATGACTGCGCACATCGGTTTTCCAACGCTGCGATTGGTACGCTGGCGCGTGGGAAACTGGACACTGGATGGGATTGAAACCGGGCGCTGGATTGAGGGCTAAAAAGCCCTGTCATACCATCTGAATGTCACGGAGTTCTGGTGCGGTCGGGGGGACTCGAACCCCCACGAGTGTTACCTCAC
>CBDTVH010000343.1:0-3452 GCA_965363665.1 uncultured Yoonia sp.
GAAATGGCGCCGGTCTTTGCCGCGTTTCCTGCCCTTGTACAGCCGCTCGAAGATACAGAACTTGAACTCTGCATTGCCGAAAACATTTTTGAGGCGCATGGATATTTCGAGCCAGAGAGTATGCGTATCGTGATCAACGGCAGCCTTTCATCGGGGTTGCAGCAGGCCATCCTGGTTCACGAATTGCGACACGCGAGCCAGTTCACCTCCGGCGTTTGCCCTTCGCCTGACCTTGCAATGGCTGAAAACGCCCGCGCGGTCTTTGCCATGGAGGCCGATGCAAGCGCGACAACATTTGTCGTTGCGTGGGCCATGCGCCAGGCAGGCGATCCGCAGATGTGGCAGGCTCTTGCGACTTGGCCCATGCAACAGGACATCGCAAAGGTGTTTGCCAATGAAATGCAGGCGAACGACGATATCGGCATGGCAGCCGGTGCTGTCTTTGCCACATGGTATACCTATCAGCCAAGGCTAGATGTATATTATCTGGCGGCCTGTTCCAGCTATCTCGATGCCGAAGACAACAGCCATCGCCTACGCAGCTATGAGAGGCTGGATCCAGCGTTCTATGACAACCTGTGCCGCCTTCCCAATGGAGCCGGCTATGCGTGCTCTGATCCGCGCTGAAAGGATAGTTGAAAGTCGGGCGAAATCACACTATCACTCGGACTGGATCGACTGGAGATAGTAAGCCAGCGACAGCACCTTGCCCCGCGCATATATCTCGCTTCCATAAATACCTGCTTCGTCAAGAACCTCGGCCTTGAACTGACGCCCCCACACTGGCATTTCGCTGCCATGGCCACGCACGCCGGTGCGCCCGTCGATAATCTGGATAACATCAAGCATCGGAAAAACGCCTTCGTTGTTCAGGCTCAATTCCCGCAGGCTGGGGATATTGACGGACATGTACTCTGCCATTGAGCCCTCGCCCATCGCCGCCGCCCCATGGCAGGTAGCACAGGCATCCATATACAGTGCTTGGCCGTCCTCGTCAGCCATTGCCCCGTTGGCGGTTAGTGCTGATGCTGAAAGGATAGTTGCCGTCAGAAATGATGCAAGTCGCATTGCGTTCCTCCATTGTCATATCCCGGGGCTTCCGGGACTAATTCAGGCACGCTTCGCGTCGGCCGCTTTCGCCAATGCCAAGCGTTGCCTAAAGCCTAAAATGGATAACGGTGGACCAATTGATTTTCGTCAATCCGGCTAGAAAAGCACGACACCCGCAACTTGCGTCGCTACGCGACCTCTTGCTCTTCTTCGGACTGCCTGTTCCAGAGGTTGGCATAGCGCCCTTCGGCAGCAAGCAGATCATCGTGGCATCCTTCTTCGACAATCACGCCGTTTTCAAGCACGACGATCCGGTCGGCATCGGCAATCGTCGACAAACGGTGCGCGATGGTGATCACCGTGCGCCCCTCGCCCATTGCTTTCAACTCGGCCTGGATTTCCATCTCGGTTTCGGTGTCCAGCGCGCTTGTCGCCTCATCCAGCAAGAGGATCGGTGGGTTCTTCAGCAGTGTGCGGGCAATCCCCACACGTTGCTTTTCGCCACCCGACAGTTTCAGGCCACGTTCACCCACGGTCGTTTGGTATCCATCCGGCAAGCTGATAATGAAATCATGGATCTTGGCCGCCTTCGCCGCCGCGATGATGTCATCCTCAGATGCGGTGGGGCGCCCATAGGCGATGTTATAGTGGACCGTATCGTTAAACAGCACCGTATCCTGCGGCACCACCCCGATCTGGGCGTGCAGGCTGTCCTGGGTCACATCGCGCACGTCTTGGCCATCAATCAGTAGGGCACCGCCACCCACATCATAAAACCGAAAAAGCAGGCGCCCTATCGTCGACTTGCCCGACCCCGACGATCCGACAATCGCGACCGTCTGGCCCGGCTCCACCTCCAATGTGACGCCTTTCAGGATCGGTCTGGCATCGTCGTAGCCAAAGCTTACGTCCTGCAATATCACGCGCCCACCGTTGACCTGCAACGCCTTCGCACCCGGCTTGTCCGTAACCTCGGCGGGCTGTTCGAGCAAATCGAACATATCGCCCATATCAATCAAGGCCTGCCGGATTTCGCGATAAACCGTGCCCAGAAAGTTCAGCGGCATGGTGATCTGGATCATATAGGCGTTCACCATGACAAAATCGCCAACGGTCAGATCGCCACGCTGCACGCCGATGGCCGCCATGACCATGACGGCGACCAGACCGCCGGTGATCAGGACGGATTGCCCGAAGTTCAGAAACGCCAACGAATAATTGGTGCGGATCGCTGCGTTTTCATAGTTGGCCATCGCCACGTCATAGCGGTCAGCCTCCCAGCGTTCGGCGCCAAAGTATTTGACGGTTTCAAAGTTCAGCAGGCTATCCACAGCCTTTTGGTTGGCATCCGTGTCCTGATCGTTCATTTCCTTGCGAATTTTCACACGCCATTCAGTCACCTTGAAGGTGAACCAGACATAAAGCGCGATGGTCAGAACGACGACCGCCAGATACCAGACGTCGAACAGGAAAAAGAGCACGACCGAGATCATCAGCAGTTCCAGCACCAGAGGTCCGATGCTGAACAGCAGGAAGCGCAGCAGGAACTCCACGCCTTTCACCCCGCGTTCGATGATCCGCGACAGGCCACCGGTTTTGCGCGTGATGTGATAGCGCATGGACAGGCGGTGAATATGCGTGAATGTCTCTAACGCCAGTTGGCGCAAGGCGCGCTGACCGACCTTGGTGAAAACCACGTCGCGCAACTGCTGAAAGCCGACGGTCATCAGACGGGCCAGACCATAGGCCAGCGTCAGCCCCACAGCGCCAAGGCCCAAAACAGTGGCCGCAGCAGCACCTTCCGGGGCCAGCGCATCAACCGCTTGTTTGTAAAGGATCGGTGTGCCGACGGCGATGACCTTGGACAGCAGCAGCACCGCCAGCGCGATGATGACCCGGCGCTTGACCCAGGACTGCCCTTCCGGCCACAGGTAGGGCACAACGCGCCGGATGACGCTCCAACCCTGAATGCGGGCGTCACTCAGATTGGCATCGGTTTTGGCTAGGCCACGCATAGAAACTCCAAGACAACAGAGGTCACATCTAAGCCCCCTTGTAGGTGAAGACCAGAGGCGCGTGGTCTATTGCGAGATTTCAGGAATACGGAAAATCTGCCCCGGGTAAATCAGGTCCGGATCGCGGATCAGGTCGCGGTTGGCCTCGAACACCTCGACGTAGAAAACGCCGTTGCCGAGGTTCTCTTCGGCGATAGCCCAGAGCGTCGCTCCGGGTTGCACGGTGCGGACGGCGACATCGAAACCGGCGACGGATGTTTCCTCGGCCAGAACTGCGGCAACCTCTTGGCGTTCTTCGCGTTTGAAGGGTGTTTCGATGCGGGACACGACATCACCGTCTTCGTCCACCTCATCAATGCGCAGGGTGTAGACGCCGGTATCAATATC
>CBDTVH010000344.1:0-3451 GCA_965363665.1 uncultured Yoonia sp.
TCAACGGCAAAGCGGTTCTCCACGCGCTCGCCGTTCTTGTAGGACCAGTGGGCGGCAACACCTGTCTCGGCGACTTCGTGCATTTCGCGGGTTCTGATCTGCACTTCGACACGCTTACCGTCGCGACCGGATACAGTTGTGTGAATGGACCGATAGCCGTTGGATTTGGGCTGGCTGATATAGTCCTTGAACCGCCCCGGAACCGCACGCCACCGTTGGTGGATAGCCCCCAGCACACGGTAGCAATCGGCCTCGGTCGCGACGATCACGCGAAAGCCGTAGATATCGGACAGGCGGCTGAACCCTTGGTCCTTTTCCTGCATCTTGCGCCAGATTGAGTACGGCTTTTTCGCGCGGCCAACGACATCGGCCGTGATACTGGCCTTTTCCAATTCAACCCGCATATCGGCGGTGATCTTTTGGATCACATCGCCTGTTTCACGTTGCAGCGTGATGAAGCGGCGAATGATCGAGTTGCGGCCTTCGGGGTTAAGCACGCGGAAAGACAAATCCTCCAGCTCTTCGCGCATCCACTGCATACCCATGCGGCCCGCCAAGGGCGCAAAGATATCCATCGTCTCGCGCGCCTTCTGGGCCTGCTTTTCAACACGCATGGATTTGATCGTGCGCATGTTGTGCAGGCGGTCAGCAAGCTTGACGAGAGTGACACGCAAATCCCGCGAGGTGGCCATGAAGAGTTTGCGGAAATTCTCGGCCTGTTTGGTCTGGGACGAGGTCAGTTGCAGGTTTGTCAGCTTGGTCACACCATCGACAAGTTCAGCAATCTCGCGGCCAAAGCGGTCTTCGACGATGGAAAAGGACGCCTTGGTGTCCTCGATCGTGTCGTGCAACAGGGCCGTCACCAGCGTCGCATCATCCATCTGCTGTTCAGCCAGAATACCGGCCACGGCCACGGGATGCGTGAAATATGGCTCACCCGAATGGCGAAATTGCCCTTCGTGCATTTCGGCACCAAAGGCAAAGGCATCGCGCAACAGCGCCTGATTGGAATTGGGGTTGTAGGTGCGGACCAGTGCAATCAGATCGTCTGCAGTCGTCATCTGGTCCCGCGCCTATCCATATAAGGCCGGTAAGGCGACCTTAGCGCTGCCCTTGCGCATCCATCAATGCGCGCAGCAGTTTCTCTTCTGACATGTCATCTTCAGCAGGTTTGTCGCTTTCCGCGCCCATCAGCAAGGACATGCTGTCCTCTTCCGGCTCGTCCACTTCGATCTGCGTCTGGTTCGCTTCGATCATGCGCTCGCGCAAGTCGGCGGCCTGCTGTGTTTCCTCGGCGATTTCACGCAGGGACACGACAGGGTTCTTGTCGTTGTCGCGGTTCACGGTGATCGGCGCACCCGCGGAAATTTCGCGGGCACGATGTGCCGCAAGCATCACAAGCTCGAACCGGTTAGGAACTTTATCGACGCAATCTTCTACGGTGACGCGGGCCATATGGCGTACTCCGATCAATCAAGAGGGACATTGGAAGCCGCCTACTTAGAGCTTTCGCATCTGATTGACAAGGGGTCCGCACACCGCTTTGCCTGGTTTTTCAAGGCGCGTCCGCATCACCCAAACGCACGACTTCCGTACGTGCGGCGTCAGGCAAGGCCGCGCAAAGCTGCGCGATGGAACGGTGCAAAAGCGGGTGCTCCCAGTCGGCCGCGACTTCCAGCATGGGCACAAGAACAAATGCACGGTCCTGCAGGCGTGGATGCGGAAGGATCAACTCATCTGGTGCCATTGCCTGTTGATCATCAGGTGAAAGCGAGCGCCAATGGGTCTGCGTCTCTGGATCCGGCAAAATGCTATCGCCGACTGCAATCAGATCCAGATCAAGCGTGCGTTGCCCCCAGCGGCGTGTGCGTACGCGTCCGGCGGCAGCCTCTATCTGGT
Source organism: uncultured Yoonia sp. (assembly GCA_965363665.1). GTDB lineage: Bacteria > Pseudomonadota > Alphaproteobacteria > Rhodobacterales > Rhodobacteraceae > Yoonia. The sequence continues at coordinate 1,900 of CBDTVH010000344.1, forward strand.
GCAGTCTGTCCAATAAATCAGTGGGTGACAGCTTTGTGAATATGACCATCGCCGCATTCACGAAGTCGGGACCGGAACCGGCAGGAAAGGCCGGCGTGGCGTAAAGACCGCTTAAATGGGGTGGTTTTTCCGATAGTTGACCAAGGTCGAACATAGCTTTTTGGACAGTTTCCGTCGCGTTACCGCTGATGGATTTTTCGTTGCTACCAAGGGAAATCAGTGCAATCTGGATTGGGTTACTCATCGTTGTGGGTTGCCTCTGTGCCCCAAAAGATTACGTACATGAGGTGCTTGCGCATACCTAATCACACTCACGGAATAACAACAGCGCAAGATTTGCTTTGGAAGGACGACCCAATGTTTTATCGGGACGAGCGCCTGGCGCTCTTCATCGATGGCTCAAATTTATATGCCGCAGCGAAATCGCTCGGTTTTGACATCGATTACAAACTCTTGCGACAAGAATTCATGCGTCGCGGGAAGATGCTTCGTGCATTCTACTATACGGCTTTGCTCGAAAATGACGAGTACTCGCCAATCCGCCCTCTTGTGGATTGGTTGAACTACAACGGCTTCACGATGGTGACGAAGCCGGCAAAGGAATACACGGACAGCATGGGCCGCCGTAAGGTAAAGGGCAACATGGACATCGAATTGACGGTGGATGCCATGGAACTTGCTCCTTATGTTGACCACATTGTCCTTTTTTCGGGCGACGGCGATTTTCGGCCACTGGTCGAGGCTTTGCAACGCAAGGGCGTCCGCGTCTCTGTCGTTTCAACGATTCGCAGCCAACCACCAATGATTGCGGACGAACTGCGCCGTCAGGCCGACAACTTCATCGAGCTGGACGAACTGCGCGATGTTGTTGGGCGCCCGACACGTGAACCACGCGCGGAATCAGAGCGCGAAGAAGTCACACAAGAAACCTGACCTGCCGACGCATTGTGGCGCGCCCACCCGCGCCTCAATGCGTCGCAGCAACTGACGCTGGACCTGCCCGCGTCAAACCCTTACCTCTGGAATGATAACCGGAGCATAAGATGACCAAACCACCCCTCACACTCTACCTGGCCGCCCCCCGCGGGTTCTGCGCTGGCGTTGATCGCGCGATCAAGATCGTCGAGATGGCGTTGGAAAAGTGGGGCGCACCGGTCTATGTCCGCCATGAAATCGTTCATAACAAATTCGTCGTCGACGCATTGCGCGCCAAGGGCGCTGTCTTTGTCGAAGAACTGGATGACTGCCCCGACGACCGCCCCGTCATCTTTTCCGCCCACGGCGTGCCAAAATCAGTACCCGCCGCAGCGGCAAAGCGCGAAATGGTTTATGTGGACGCAACATGCCCCCTTGTCAGCAAAGTCCATATCGAGGCGCAGCGCCACGCCGACAACGGGTTGCAGATGATCATGATCGGCCATGAAGGACACCCTGAAACGGTTGGCACGATGGGGCAACTGCCCGAAGGTGAGGTCTTGCTGGTCGAAACCGTTGCCGATGTGGCCGATGTAGCAGTGCGTGATCCAAACAAACTGGCCTTCGTTACGCAAAC
>CBDTVH010000345.1:0-3447 GCA_965363665.1 uncultured Yoonia sp.
ACCGGGCATCATCCCCATCATGCCTTCCATGCCACCCATCTTCATCATCTGCTCGAGCTGCATCTTCAGGTCGTTCATGTTGAAGCGGCCCTTTTGGAAGCGCTTCATCATGCGTTCGGCCTGTTCGGCCTCAATCGTTTCCTGGGCCTTTTCGACAAGGGCGACGATATCGCCCATGCCAAGGATGCGGCCTGCAATCCGGTCCGGCTCGAACGTTTCAATCGCGTCCATCTTTTCGCCAACACCCACAAAGCGGATTGGCTTGCCGGTGATTGCGCGCATGGAAAGGGCCGCACCACCGCGTCCGTCGCCGTCCATCCGGGTCAGGACCACGCCGGTGACGCCGATTTTGTCGTCGAATTCCTGCGCCACGTTTACCGCGTCCTGACCTGTCAGGCCGTCGACGACCAGCAGCGTTTCACGCGGGTTCGCCACATCGCGCACGGCGGCAGCCTGCGCGATCAGTTCTTCGTCGATGTGCAAACGGCCCGCGGTATCAAGCATGTAGACGTCATAGCCGCCAAGGCTTGCTTGGGTCTTGGCGCGTTTAGCGATCGCTACGGGATCTTCGCCCTTTACGATGGGCAGCGTATCGACGCCGATCTGCCCACCAAGGATCGCCAACTGTTCCATCGCCGCGGGGCGGTTGGTGTCGAGCGAGGCCATCAGCACGCGCTTGCCCTCACGTTCTTTCAGACGCTTGGCCAGTTTCGCGGTTGTCGTGGTCTTACCCGAACCCTGCAAGCCGACCATCAGGATCGGCGCTGGCGGGTTGTCGATCTTGAGCGCGCCCGGGTCTGCGTCGCCGGTCAGGACATGCCTAAGTTCGTCATGGACAATTTTGACGACCTGCTGACCGGGGGTGATCGACTTGGTAACGGATTGACCGGTTGCCTTTTCTTGCACGGCCTTGATGAAATCACGCGCGACAGGCAGCGAAACGTCCGCCTCCAACAATGCCACACGCACTTCGCGGAGCGCTGTTTTGACGTCATCATCCGTCAGCGCACCTTGCTTGGTCAGCTTGTCAAAGACGCCAGACAGGCGTTCGGATAGATTTTCAAACATCGGCCAAGGCCCTCGTTTCGTTGTCGTTGCCCTGCGTATATAGGGACGCAAAGCGAAAAGCAGTAGCGCCCCCGTGGGCGCGACGCGCTGACGGAGGGCGATCCCCTATATGGGGGACCGGAAAGCTGGTGCTATCCGGGTGTTGAGGGCCGTTTACGCCCGCCGGGAGGCTGAGTCAACATCTTGGGCGAGCCAGGCGTTGATTGCATCAACCCCCCGCTTCGCCCCATTGCCACTCACATAGACCGGTGTCACCGGATGCGTACCCGCGTCCATACCACCATCAAGCTCCAAAGCGATACGGTGGGTCGTGCCACCTTCGCTACCATGACTGGTTTCAAGTTTGGCCCGCGCCAGATGCTCTAACTTGTGTTGGATGGTTGTGCGCCCGCGAAAGGTCGAGTGGCGCAATTCAAGCAGGTTGCGGGACCGATCAAGTATTAAATCGTCGCGGCGCACAAAGATGATCATGAACACAGCAAGAAAAAGTGGGATCAAGAACAATCCCCAGAAGCTGTTGGCCGTATTGCCTGCAAAAAGCGATGACAGTCCAAAACCGATGACTGCCAAAAGGAACACCGACAGCATGATCGCGATTACCCAAGGGACTGAGCGTATGATCAGTTGTTCAGGCGTGTTGCGTACGATCTTCATGATGCAGGCATAGCGCGAGCGGCATCATCCAATCAAGCGCGCGATCTGGTCGCGATAGACCCACGCCACCGTGCCGGTGCCCAGCATCAACAGAAGCATGTGCCAGTAGGGTGGGCCGACCCAGATCAGAAGCGCGCTGAGCCCGACGATCATAGTACCCAACAGCAAAAGCCCCGCAATGCCTTCCCAGCCCTTCACCCAAAGCAGACCAGCGCCAATCACTTCGACCGACCCGGTGATGTAGCGGGGGAACTGGCCAAAGCCTATCGCCTCATAGATGGCGACATCCGTGCTGAAACTGCCCAGCTTGCGCAGGCCGAAATAGAGGAAGGCCAGCGTGAGTGCTGCACGCAGGGTGGTCATGAAAGGTGAAGTTTTGGTCATGCCCAGCGACATAGCGCGCCGGGCATGATGTCCAGTGTCAGGCGGCCGCTTTGGCGACAATATCCTTTGCGGTATGTATCGTGATATCGTCGATGCCCACAAACTTCAGCACCTGTTGCAAGTGTGGTGTCGCGAAATCCATTGGCGCGCCGATAGGTACCCCGCCAGTGGCAACCGCGACGATAGCTGTCTTGCCTTCCAGCAACCCGACGGGGCCGTCCGCCGTATAGGCAAACGTCGCTTTCGGACGCGCGATCAGGTCGATCCATGCCTTGAGCGCGGCTGGCATCCCGAAATTGTACATCGGCATGCCGATTAGAACGATATCGGCTTCTCTCAACTCTGCGATCAGCGTGTCCGAAAGGGCAAGAACGTCCTTGTCCTGCGCCGTCAGATCCGTCTCGGGGATCAGCCGCGTGTTGATCCAGGTTTCGTCAACCTGCGGCAAGGGGATCTCTGCCAGATCGCGTGTGATGACACGGGTCGGCGACAGGTCTTGCAGCAACTGAGCCGTCGCGGCGCGGCTGACCGAACCTGTGCGCGTGCCGGATGCGTTGATGTGTAGAACGGTAGTCATGGTGGTGGCTCCTTCAAAGCAATTCCAGTGAACTAACCTCTTGCATTCACGAACGGTATAGCCGAATTTCAACACGACATGTTTGTCAGCGCACAGGATTATAAATGGATAACTGGGACGAAATCAGGACCGCTTTTCAGGTTGCCCGCAAAGGCACGGTCAGCGGGGCAGCCGAGGAATTGGGTGTGCACCACGCCACGGTGCAGCGGTTGGGCGTGAAACTGTTTCAGCGCCATGCCCGCGGATATACGGCGACCGAGGCAGGACAGGATTTGTTGCAGGTGGCCCAGGCCACGGATGATCAGTTCACGCAACTGGCTGGCCGTATCAAGGGGCAGGGTGAGGGCGTATCAGGTGATTTGGTCGTGACCTCTTTGGGGATAGCGTCGCGGATATTGACGCCCATTTTGGTCGATTTTCAGATCGAGAACCCCGAGGTCCGGGTCCGCTATCGCACCGGAGACAGGCTGTTCCGTCTTGAATATGGCGAAGCGCATGTCGCCATTCGCGCCGGAACGATGCCGGAAGAGCCTGACAACGTGGTGCAGCCCTTCATGCAGCAGCAAATGGCATTGGTCGCCTCGCAAGCGTATATCGACCGGCATGGGCTGCCAAAGGACGAAGCCGATCTGCGGAACCACTTTTTCGTCACCCACGACGATGACAACAGCCGCGCGCCCTTTGCCCGCTGGCTGCGTCAGGTGGTGACCGATGATCGGTTCACCTATCGTGCGACGGACAATCGCAATATGCAGGATGCCATT
>CBDTVH010000346.1:0-3445 GCA_965363665.1 uncultured Yoonia sp.
GCTGGGACCGCGACCTTCAGGAGACACTGGATCTGAGCCGGATCATCCTGACCCATACCAACGTCGAGGTGCAGGCCTTGAATGAACTGGCGCGGGAGCGGAAGCGCGCGGCGGGTGATCTCGGAGAAGATGTTCCTCTCACGGTCGAGTGCGGCCCACGCCACTTCGCCAGCAATGACCGGGTGATGTTCCTGCAGAACGACCGTGGCCTTGGCGTGAAGAACGGCACACTAGGCACCATTGATGCGGTCAGCGCGCAAAGCATGTCTGTTCTGACTGACGACGGCCGGTCGGTCCGCTTCGACCTCAAGGACTACAACCACCTCGACCATGGCTATGCCGCGACCATTCACAAGGCCCAGGGCATGACGGTGGACCGAACCCATGTTCTCGCGACACCGGGCCTGGACGCCCATGGCAGCTATGTCGCCCTTTCGCGGCATAGGGACGGACTGAACCTGCATTACGGTCGCGACGACTTCGCCTCGCAGGGTCGCCTCATCCGCACCCTGTCCCGCGACCGGTCCAAGGACATGGCGCTTGATTACGCCAAAGCCGATCCGGCGCAGGACTTTGCCGCGCGGCGCGGAATTGCATTCCGGGACCGTGTCATTGAGGTACTCCGCAAGGTGGTGCCGGAGAGGTTGCGCGACGGCATCGACGGACTGTCGGATGGCGCGCAGAGGCCGGGAAGGGAAGAGGCAAGGAAGGATATCCGTCCCAGCGCGGATGCGCTGCAAAAAGCCGTGGCGTATGACCCGGAAGCGGCAATGCGAAAAGCCCGCACCGAAGCCCTCAAGCGCCATGCCCGTGCGATGGACGCGGTCTTCAGGGCTCAGGAAAGAGCCGGCATGGGAACGGCTGAGCAGTTGCGCGACCTCTCCAAGGCGCGCGCGGCTTTCGAGGAGGTGCGACCCCATGGTTGGCGCGATGCCGAAGCGGCCTATGCCAAGGACCCGACCCTGGCCCGCGAGGCCGGATCGGGTCAGGTCAATCGAACCATCCGTGCGCTGCAATTCGAGACGCAGCTGCGTACCGCTCCGGAGCGCAGGGCCGCACAGTTCGTGGAACGCTGGCAAAAGCTCGACCGGACCAGCCTGACGCACTACCGATCCAGCACGATGTCCGATTACCGGTCGACGCGCGCGGAGATGGGCGAGATGGCCAAGAGCCTTCAGCGCGATCCACAGCTGGAATCCCTCCTCGCCAACCACAAGGCCGAGTTGGGCATCCGGATGGACTCGGGCCGCCGACTCGGGGCCGAACTCGCCTATTGCCACGGCATCGATATCACCAGGGGACGTGGTCTTGGTCTCTGAGACCCGTCCGATCTGCCGCCCATTCCACGCCGTGCTGCGACCATGGGCCGGACGGTCTTGCGCCAACAGCTCGCGGCGTTCTGTCTGGATCAAGAACATCCAGCAGGAGGCAATAGACCCATGTCCGACCCAGATCGTATCATCCGCCTGAACACCGTCCTCGACCGAACCGGCCTGTCCCGGTCCACCATCTATCGCAAGATCGCCGAGGGCACCTTCCCGGCCCAACTCAGGATCAGCATCCACGGTGCAGGATGGCGGGAATCCGACATCAACCGGTGGATTGAGAACCCAGTAGGCTGGCGATTGGCGCGAGAGGAGCGCTGACAGCCGCGAAGGATTTGCAGTATTGTGGGGTCACCTCGCGCACAAGCCATGCAGTGTCAGCCGAAGGGCAGGCTGCAAGAGGAAGCTGCTGATTGCCGTGGTGCGGGCAACCGGCTCAAACAGCCCGTAGCGGTTACTCGATCAAGTGCTCGCCTGCTGCGGTGCGGCCCGTAATCGCGGACTTTTGCCGCAACCGCAAAACCAGTTGGTGGGCGAATTCACAGTTCGCGGACTTAGCCGCCGTTGACTGCGTTTTCACCAGTGTCCGCTTATCGATTTTCTCGCAGGCTTGATTTGAGAATACGATAAATCGAAGCTTGTATCCCCGGCACTCTCATGAGCCTCAACTGCGACAGGGGTCTCACGTCGGGTTTAGCGCTTTGTATTTCCCAAGAGCATGGCTCTCAAATCCTGCTCAATCGCCGGTAATTCATTCAGATTGAGCGCGGAATGCAGGTCGACGAGATGGCTTTGCATCAACTCTTCCGCGCGTGCGCCATCGTTATCACCGATCGCTTTGATCAAGGCATGATGAGCCTGGCTTTCACACAAGGCGCTTTCGCGTCGCCAATACAGAGCGATGATCAGCGAAGACCGCGCGATCAAGACATTAATCATATCCGCAATTGTTTTCTGTTGCGCAATCCGCGCGATTTCGACGTGAAATTGACCAGACAGATACAATGCACGTCCGCGATCACCGGCATCCACTGCGGCGTGCTCTTGGGCGATGTGATCTTGTAGCAGAGCTATATCGTTTGCAGTGGCTTTCTGCGCTGCAGTGCGAGCTGTTCGGGGCTCTAACAATTCGCGGGCCTCAAATACCTCTTGCGCCTCGGACAGACTGGGCTTTGCGACATAGGCACCGCGGTTACGCTTGATTTCGATGATGTGTTGATGCGTAAGAGACTGAAGCGCTGTGCGCACAATGGTCCGCGACACACCGTAGATATCCGCCAATTCCTCTTCGCCTAACTTGGTGCCTGGGGCCAGGCGGTGTTCGTGGATGGCTTGCGACAAAGCACTGGAAACTGTTTCGACAGTGGTGTTGTTCGAAGCGGATTTAGTGGTGATCAGCGTCATGACAGTCTCCTGCGAATCGAAATGCCAGAGCGCGCTCTGATACACAACCTCAAGTATTCGCCGACAATGTGACAATTGATTGTATACAATATTGTGCGCAATAATGTGGCGATATGCGTCTCGTGCGCTGAAAAAGTATGCTCTGGCTTTGAATCTCGAGCCGCCAAGTCTCAAAAAGGTTGTGTCGGCTGTGTTGGAACGCGCTGATGCTCTCAACTTCAAGTGGGGGCACCGTGAGCAACCAAGACCTAGAATTGGTCTCTGTAACCAAGCGCTATGGCGCAACGGTTGCCGTAGATGCAATCAATTATCGTTTTAAATCTGATAGCTACACTTGCCTGCTGGGTCCGTCCGGCTGTGGAAAGTCCTCGACTCTTCGGATGATCGCGGGCCATGAAAGCGTCAGTGACGGGTCCATCGTTCTTGATGGTCGGGACATTTCGCATTTACCTCCAGCGCAGCGTGGCACGGCCATGATGTTTCAGAACTACGCCCTCTTTCCGCACCTAAGTGTTCTCGACAACGTCGCCTTTAGCCTGAAGATGAAAGGCGTCGACACTGCCAAGCGCAACCAAGAAGCGCGCGACATGCTGGCTTTGGTTGACCTCACGAAGCTTGCGGATCGCTTGCCGGGTCAGCTTTCCGGTGGGCAACAGCAGCGCGTGGCCCTTGCCCGGGCGCTGATCATCAGACCACAAGTCCTGCTGCTTGACGAG
>CBDTVH010000347.1:0-3431 GCA_965363665.1 uncultured Yoonia sp.
GCGGTTCCGAACGTGTCAGGGCTTACCCGGGCGCATCGTCCATGACCGATCCGGGATGGCGCGCGATCATCGGATCGTCGTCCATCATGTCGCTCGCCTTGTTGGGCGATGCACTGCTCTATGCGGTCCTGCCTGTCTATGCATCAGAGTTCGGGCTGACGCTTGGTTGGGTCGGCGTCATGCTGTCGGCCAATCGGTTCATTCGCGTCTTCGCCTATGGTGCCGTGGCGCGGGTGACGCAGTCAATCGGCGTGCGGAATATGTGCTTTGTCGCGGCGGCCACGGCCACCCTGTCCACGGCGCTTTATGGGGTGGGTCAGGGACCGACTGTGCTCCTTTTCGCGCGGCTGCTCTGGGGTCTGACCTATGCAAGCCTCGTGCTTGCGACGCTTTCTTATGCGGTCGAATTCCGCGCGCGTGCGGGGACGCGGATCGGTGTCGGTCAAGCCATTCAGCGCATCGGTCCGATCCTCGCGCTGTTCGGTGGCGCATGGCTTGTCGGCACTATCGGCGCGCAAGCCGCTTTCCTGTTTCTGACTGTGCCGACGGCATGTGCGATCCTCGTCGCCTTCACCTTGCCGAAAGAGCGGGTCAGGGCACAAAAGCAAAGCAGACCGACCTCATTGGCCCGACCCAAACCGATCGACGTTCTCTTTTTCTTACAGGGTTACGGCGTCGATGGCGTTTTTGCCTTCACCATCACACTTATTTTCGCGCGGGAAGCCTCCCTGGCCGATGCGGTCCTGAGCGGTGGCGCATTGCTTGCGCTCCGGCACTTCGCCGAAGCCATCGCGGCACCATTGTTCGGATGGATTGCGGATCGCGTGGGCGCGCGGCCTGTCTTTGTTGCGGCAGCGTTCCTGACCACAATCGGGTTCGTATGCGTCGCGTCGGGGCTGACAATCCTTGGGGCCGTCATCATGCTGGTCTTTCGCGGCGCGCTGGCGTCACTCGGCCCGGCGGTGATCGCGCAATCCTTGGATGTGGACGAAGACGCCATTGGCCCCATGGCGCGCATGCAGGCCTGGCGCGATCTAGGCGCCGCGTTCGGCCCTTTGGCCACGGGGTTCGCCCTGCCATTCGCGTCGGCGGAACTCCAGCACGGTCTGGTCGCGGTCGCTCTGGCGCTCGGACTGGCGTATTGGCTGGTCGATCACCGGACCGCCGCGCGACGCGTCTGACGTCAACATTTCAATTCCACCACGCATATTTGAGACGAGTTGCTTTGGTCACCTTCGGGTACACCTCTATATCAGAGGAGACACAAAACAGAGGACCGCATGGCATATCGTTGGAAGAACACCCTGACTGCGAAGGACGCCACCCCCTATTCGGCCTTCCTGAACAGACGGCAGTTGATGGCAGGACTGGCGGCAGGCGGGATCGCGGGGTCTCTCCCATTTGGCGCGCGGGCGCAGGAGGCGCTTGAGCCGAACACGTGGGAAGAAATCACGACCTATTGCAACTATTATGAATTCGGCACGGGCAAGGAGGATCCGGCGCGCTACGCGGACGCGCTGACGATCGAACCGTGGACCGTTCGGATCGACGGCCTCGTGGACAAACCGGGCGATTACAGTTTCTCCGATATCATGTCGCAAATGACCATCGAGGAACGGATCTACCGGTTCCGCTGTGTCGAGGCCTGGTCGATGGTCATCCCGTGGAACGGCTTGGAACTGGCTGACCTGCTCAACTGGGTCGGCGTGCAATCCTCGGCCAAATACGTGGCCTTTGAAACGGTCCTGCGCCCAGACGAGATGCCCGGCGTCGCCTATCCGGTTCTGGACTGGCCCTATGTCGAGGGCTTGCGGCTCGATGAGGCGATGCATCCGCTCACGATCATGGCGACCGGTCTTTACGGTCGCGATCTGCCGAAACAGAACGGCGCTCCGATGCGGCTCGTGGTGCCGTGGAAATACGGGTTCAAATCCATCAAGTCGGTCGTGCGCATCACTTTGACCGAAGACGAACCACCTGCGAGCTGGAATGTCGCCAACCCCCGGGAATACGGCTTCTATAGTAATGTGAACCCCGAGGTCGATCATCCGCGATGGTCGCAAGCGACCGAACGCCAGATCGGATCGGGCCTGTTCGCCAAGCGCGTGCCCACGCTCATGTTCAACGGTTATGATGAAGTCGCGGGTCTTTATGAAGGCATGGACCTGCGGGAGTTCTTCTGAACCGTGGTCGGTTGGCTGAACACGTCCCTGCGCCGCGTGCCTGCGTGGCTGCTTTATATCCTGGCACCGGTGCCGGTGCTTTGGATTTACTATCTCGGCCTTACGGGACAGTTGGGGGTCGATCCGGCCAAGCGGATCGAACACGAGCTTGGCCTTTGGAGCCTTTGGTTGTTGATCGCGGGACTGGCCGTAACGCCCCTGCGGCGTTGGATCGGGCTGAACCTGCTCAAGTTCCGTAGAGCGATCGGCGTCATTACCTTCTTCTACCTGACCGCACATCTGCTGACGTGGTTGGTGCTGGATGTCCAATTCCAGAACGTCTGGGCGGATATCGTGAAGCGCTGGTACATCACGGTGGGCATGGCCGCCTTCGTGCTGATGATTCCGCTGGCAGTCACTTCGAACAATTGGAGTCTGCGCAAGCTGGGTGCTGGGACATGGCGTCGAGTGCACAAGCTGGTCTACCCGATCGCGATCCTCGGCGCGCTGCACTTCCTGCTGCTGGTCAAAGGCTTCCAATGGGAGCCGATCCTCTACGCATCGGTGATCGCCATTCTGCTTCTGAGCCGAATAAAGCGGGATTCGTTCGCACGGTCCTGGACGACGACCAAGGCCTGATCCGCATTCCTAGCGTAAAGCTCAGGGCAATGCGCAAGATATAGAGTGGTCGGGGTCGAGAATTGCGCGAAAGGCAGTGTTTGAGCACGGAAATTGCGCCAAGCCCATGTTTTTACGCGAAAAACGAAAAAACGAAAAAAAGTGGATTTTGGGTGTTTTTTCCTCTTGCGGACTCGGGGCGCACTCCGTAAATACCCCTTCACCGGCGGCGCTGAGGCGACACGGCGGGACATCAGACGGTGCGTGTGACGCAGACGAGGTGGATAATTCAGGGGTTTATCAGGGCGGGCGCGCCGGAAGTTCAGGGCGCACTGGTCTGGTTTTTGTCTCTGGGTTGCTCTTTGACATTGATAATATCTGAAGAGATATGCGGGCGGTTTGGTTTGTTTCGGCGAACGGACGTCTGTATGTCGCGTCTCTAGGCCTTGTGCCGATGATGAGATGTCAGCTTCACTGTTTGGCGGCTTTTGTTTCCTTGGAAACTTAAGTGCATCAAACAGAGAAAACGCCATTTGATGTCAGTAATGTCATTTGGTGGATGTGCAGAGGTTCGAACGTCAAGAAGGTCATTATGTGGCCTTTCAACTTGAGAGTTTGATCCTGGCTCAGAACGAACGCTGGCGGCAGGCC
>CBDTVH010000348.1:0-3429 GCA_965363665.1 uncultured Yoonia sp.
CTTCGCGTCGGTAGCTATCGAGAGTTCCGGTGGCATTCGGCTGAGGGTATCGTCCAAAGTCGACGCCCTCTACGGCGAATCCATCCGCAAGACGGCCAGGACGGTGCTGTCTTCGTTCCGTGTGCGGCACGCGCGCGTCACCGTCGACGGCCAGGAATTAGTGGCCATCGCCAATGCGGCCTTTGGCCCGACGGCGGACGAGATTGACCTGGCGAGGCGTCAGATCGCGGCGTTCGAGGCAGCCGAAGCCGAAGGGCAGGGCGTTGCCGTGGTCGATGGCCGCATCGTTGAGAACTTGCATATTGTCACCGCCCGCGCGACCTTGGCGAAAGCTGAGGCGATCGCCGCATTGGAGACCACATGACACTGCTTATTTCAGGCGTTGCCCTTTGGTGGGCGGCGCATTTGTTCAAACGGCTGGCCCCGGGGGCGCGTGCGAAACTGGGTGACGCAGGCAAGGGCCTCTTCGCGGTCTTGATCGTGATCAGCGTGGTGCTGATGGTCCTGGGGTACCGCGCGGCGGATGGAGCGGTCTATTGGGGCCGTGATCCAATGTGGGTGGGCATCAACAATCTGCTGATGGTGGTGGCTTTCTATTTTTATGCAGCAAGTGCGGCCAAGCCTGAAAAGATCTGGCTGGGAACGAAGGTGCGCCACCCGCAACTTACCGGCTTTTCGATTTGGGCTGTGGCGCACTTGTTGGTGAATGGCGACACGCCATCGTTCATTCTGTTCGGCGGGCTGCTGGTCTGGGCCATTGTCGAAATTCTGCTGATCAACGCGCAGGAAGGCCCATGGGTCCGCCCGGAAAGAGCGCCTGCCAAGAAAGAGGTGGTCGCGATTGTCGTCACCATTGTCGTTACGGTCGTCGTGATGATTATTCACTATGCGCTGGGCGTTACGCCGTGGGGATGAACCGATGAAGATCTATCGTTTGCTGACCGAGGACGACACGTCCGCCTTTTGCCACAAAGTGTCCGAAGCCCTGTCCAAAGGGTGGGAGCTTTATGGCGATCCGACCTATGCCTATGACCACGCCAACGGCGTCATGCGCTGCGGGCAGGCGGTGACCAAGGACATCGACACCCCCTATTCCAAGGACATGAAGTTGGGCCAGCAATGACCAAGACGAACGCTGGCCGATTTTTTGAAGATTATGCTGTTGGCGATGTGATCACCCATGCGGTGCCGCGCACGATCAAGATGGGCGAACGTGCACTTTACCACGCGCTTTATCCCGCCCGCCATGCGCTGCATTCCTCGGATCAGTTCGCCCAAAGCTGTGGTCTCCCGTTCAGCCCGCTGGATGATCTGGTGACCTTCCACACCGTCTTTGGCAAAACCGTGCCTGATGTGTCGCTGAATGCGGTCGCCAACCTTGGCTATGCCGAAGGGCGTTGGATTACGCCGCTGTGGCCCGGCGATACGATTACCGCGACGTCCGAGGTGATCGGGGTGAAACAGAACTCGAACGGGAAATCAGGCGTCGTCTGGGTGCGCACGACCGGGCGCAACCAGCATGATGAGGTGCTGATGTCCTATGTGCGCTGGGTGATGGTGCGCAAACGCGGTGATGGTGCTGCCCCTGAAACTGTGATCCCGGAACTGGCCTCTGCCGTGTCGGTCGATGATCTGGTGATCCCGCAGGGGTTGAATTTCACCGGCTATGATTTTGCATTGGCGGGCGAGCCGCATCGCCTGAGTGATTATGGCCGAGGAGAGATTATCGACCATGTCGATGGGGTAACCATCGAAGAGGCCGAGCATATGCTGGCGACCCGCCTGTGGCAGAACACGGCGAAGGTGCATTTTGACGCGACAAACCGACCCGATGGCAAGCGGTTGATCTATGGCGGCCACGTGATTTCGCTGGCGCGGGCGTTGTCCTTCAACGGATTGGCCAATGCACAGATGATCGTGGCGCTGAACGGCGGGGCACATGCCAATCCTTGTTTTGCAGGCGATACCGTGCGGGCCTGGTCCGAGGTGCTGGAGACCGCAGAGACAGGCTCACCGGGCGTTGGCGCGATCCGGTTGCGGCTGGTGGCAACGAAGGGTGAGGCGGGTGTCTTGCGCCAGGATGATGGCAAGTACCACCCGGACGTTCTGCTTGATCTCGATTATTGGGCGCTGATGCCGGTATGACCCCTCAGTTGTGATTGGCGCTTGGCCGAACCACCGCTAGGGTGCTTTCATGCGTGCTTTTCTATATGCCAGCTTTATGACCATTGCCGCGCCTGCGCTGGCCTGTGAGGTGGCGCTGATGTTGGCGGTCGATGTGTCGGGGTCCGTTGATCCCCGCGAATACCGCATTCAAATGGAGGGGCTGAGGGAAGGGCTGCTGGACCGCGCTGTTTCGGCCGCACTTGTGGGTGGTCAGTCGAAACTGGCGTTGATGCAGTGGACCGGCACCAGCAGGCAAGAGGTGGTGATCGGTTGGACAACCATGCGCGATGATGCCGATGTGCTGGCTTTCGCCAATGACGTGGTCAGCACGCCGCGCGTCTGGCGCAATTTCTCGACCGCGATCGGAGAAGCGCTGGTTCTGTCGTTGCCCTATTTCGCGCAGGTGCCGGAGTGTGAACGGTACGTCATAGACATTTCCGGTGATGGGCCAAGCAATGAAGGCCGAGCGCCCCGTTCGGTCTGGCCCGCATTGCAGGCGGCGGGCGTCACAGTGAACGCATTGGTGATCGAGGCGGGGATCCCGGGGCTGACCAGGTATTTCGAAAGCGATGTGATCACAGGGCCTGGGGCCTTTGCCGTAACAGCCAACGGTTTTGAAGAGTACCCGCGGGAAATCAGGCGCAAGTTGCTGCGCGAGCTGACGAAGTCAATTGCAGTGCTTGAGCCATAGCCACCGCGTTTTGTGATCACGGTTTTTCGAGGTGTGATCACAACGGCAAAAAACTAACCACATAGCGACCATTTTTCGCGCTTTGGCGGGCTTGCTGTGCGTGACTCTCTTAATGGAATGATGCAATAAGAGGCTCAAAGGCGTCGTCTTGCCAGACGGCACCAGCCAACGAAGGGAACTTTCATGTCTGACGTGAACCGGGGCAACCGCCCGCTGTCACCGCATCTGACGATTTATCGTCCGCAATGGACGTCAATGTCCTCAATTCTGGTTCGGATCACAGGCAACGCGTTGATCGTTGCGGCACTGATGATTGTGTGGTGGTTCGTTGCCGCTGCGGCCGGGCCGGATGCGTTTGCGACCGCCAACGGATTTGTGACCAGCTGGTTTGGTGATCTGGTGATGACATTGTCGGTTCTGGGCCTTTGGTATCACCTGTTGGGTGGCCTGCGCCATCTGGTCTGGGACAGCGGACGCATGCTTGATGTAGACAAGTCCGAATTGGCCGCGCAGATGATGGTGGTACTGTCAGTCCTGCTGACCATCTTTACCATCGTCGTCGTATAAGGGGG
>CBDTVH010000349.1:0-3429 GCA_965363665.1 uncultured Yoonia sp.
GGCCAATGTCCCGTCCCGCTATACAGCGTTTTTGCAACCGGGTCAGACAGTGGTAGCCAGCACCGAGTTTGGCGAAGAACTGACGTTGCAGTTACGCGCAGTTCTGCCCGTCGAAGACCCATCAACGCGCACCCGCGCGGTTCTTTTTGCCGCAGCTGATCCATCTGATCTGAACGGTGCCGCCGTTGGCCAATCCCTGACCGTAGACATTCCGGTCGGCGAGGCGCGTGAGGTGCTGTCGGTGCCAAAGGATGCGCTGGTGCAGGGGCAGGGTGGCTGGACCGTTTTCGTTGCCGCCGACGATCAGGCACAGCCCCGCCCCATTACGCTGGGCGTGCCTTTGGGCGATCGTTACGAAGTGCTGAGCGGGCTTGCCCCCGGTGATCTGGTCGTCGTGCGCGGCAATGAACGGCTGCGCCCCGGTCAGGCGATATCGGCCAGTTTGCTGGAAACCAACTGATGGATTTCATCCGGTTTTCCATTGAACGCCCCGTCGCCGTGATCGCCGCCGTCTTGATGGCGGTCCTGTTTGGTGCACTGGCCCTGACGCAAATTCCGATCCAATTGGCACCAGACGTCCGCAAACCCATTGTCGTGATCTCAACCAGCTGGCCCGGGGCCGCACCGTCCGAGATCGAACGCGAAATCGTGAACCCGCAGGAAGAAACCTTGCGCGGATTGGACGGCCTTGAAATCATGACCTCCCGGTCGCGCACGGGCGAGGCCGAGGTCACGCTGGAGTTCGCAATCGGCACGGACATGAGCCAATCGTTGCTCTTGGTGTCGAACCGCCTGGACCGGGTTGGCGGGTATCCCGCCGAGGCAAATGAACCCACACTGAACACATCTGGCGCGGACGACAGCCCGATCGCCTGGGTCTTGATCACCGCCGAAGAGGGCAATACGCGGTCGATCCCGTCCTACGGCGACTTCCTGGAAGACATCGTCAAAGACCGGGTCGAACGCATCCCCGGTGTGGCGGCCGTCAACGTCTTTGGCGGTGTCACACGCGAATTGCAGGTGGTCGTCGATCCGCAGCGGCTGTCACGGTTCGGCCTGACAGTGCCGCAGGTCGTCCAGCGATTGCGGGCTGAGAACATCTCGATTTCTGCCGGTGACGTCGACGAAGGCAAGCGCCGCTATATTGTGCGCACCGAAAGCAACCTGAACACCGAAGACGCGATCCGCAATGTCGTCCTGCGCTCTGATGCAAGCAATGGCGGGACGGGCCGTGTGCGCGTCAGTGACGTCGCTGATGTGGCTTTTGAATACAAGGAATCCACCGCGCGGCTCCGGTACAAGGGTGAGCCGGGATTGGCCTTTAACGTGGTGCGCGAAGCGGGTGCCAACGTGATCACAGTGATGGAGGAGCTGCGCCTGGTCCTTGCGGAATTACAGGCAGGACCGGTCGCAGATCAGGGGCTGGTCATGGATCAGGTCTATGATGAGACGATCTATATCGAAGGCGCAATCGACCTTGTCACGAAGAATATCTATATCGGGGGTGCATTGGCGGCGTTGATCCTGATGCTGTTTTTGCGCTCACCACGTGCGGTCGTCATCATCTCGCTGTCCATCCCTGTGTCCATCGTGGCGACCTTTGTTGTGATGGCGGCGACCGGACGGACGCTGAATGTGATCTCGCTTGCCGGAATCGCCTTTGCGGTGGGCATGATCGTGGATGCAGCAATTGTCGTGCTGGAAAACATCTACCGTTTGCGCGAAAAGGGCTATTCGCGGCGCGAGGCGGCCTATCTTGGGGCAAAGCAGGTTTGGGGCGCGATCCTTGTATCTGCGCTGACCACCGTCTTGGTCTTTGTGCCGATCCTGATCATGCAGCTTGAAGCGGGACAATTGTTCCGCGACATCGCCGTGGCGATTTCGGTCTCTGTTCTGCTGTCGCTTGTTGTGGCGGTGACCGTGATCCCCGCCTTGGCCAGCCGCCTTTTGCGTCGCGATGATCAAAAGGCGATGGGCATCTGGGGCCTCGATCATCTGGCGCGGGGCTTCCGGAATGTGGTGATGGCCTATGTGCGGATGACGGTGCGCTTTCGCTCTATCGGTATTTTGATGGTTGCGATTATCGCGGGGGGTGCCGCCGTCGCCAGTTGGACGTTCCTGCCGCGGCTGGAGGATCTGCCAGAGGGCAACCGCAACCTTGTGTTTGGCCTAATCATTCCGCCCCCCGGCTATAACCTTGATACGACCGAAACGATTGCCCAGCGGATCGAAGATGTCGCGTCCCCGCTGTGGGAAGCAGCCCCCGCAACCGAAACTGAAGATGGGTTGCCAGCCATCGACAGTTTCTTCTTTGTCGCCACGCCGGGCAATTCCTTTGTGGGCGCGGGGGCCGTCGATAGCCAACGGGCAGGTGAGCTGATCCCTGTGCTCAGCCGTCCGATCTTTGCGGAACCCGGCACCTTCGGGTTCATGACCCAACCATCGCTCTTTGGCCGTGGCGTAGGTGGTGGGCGGACGATTGAGCTGAACGTATCGGGTCAAGATCTTGAAGATATCCTTGGCGTCGCTGGCCGCGCGGCTGGAATCGTCTCAGGCCTATTGCCACGGTCCGAAGGGCATCAATTCAGGCCCATTCCGGGGCTCGAGCTTGGCGCGCCAGAGTTGCGCTTGATCCCGGACCGGCTACGCCTTGCCGATGCCGGGCTGGATAGCTCAGGGTTGGCCGCGACAGTGGATGCCTTCAACGATGGCCTGCGCGTGGCTGAAATCACGGTGGGCGCAGAGCGTGTCGATCTGGTGCTGAAGGGCGATCCCATGATCAACGAGGCGGCCCGCACGCAAGATGTTGGCAACTTTCCGGTGGTCACACCGGGTGGCTTGATCGTGCCGGTATCAGCGCTGGCTGATGTGGTGCTGACGGCGGGACCGACCGAAATCAGACACCGTGAACGCCTGCGGACCGTGACGCTTGAAGTGCGGCCTGCGGATAATCTGCCGCTGGAACAGGCTGTCGAATTGCTAGAGAATGAGGTCGTCGCCGTCCTGCAACAGCAGGGCATCCCCGATGATATCCGCCTCAGCGTGTCCGGCACCGCCGACCAGCTAAGCCAGACGTGGTCTGCCATTCAGATCAATCTGGTTGTCGCACTGGTTATCGTTTTCCTCGTCATGGCGATCCTGTTTGAAAGCTTTGTCCTGCCACTGGTGATCATGATCGCGGTCCCTGTTGCCGCCGCTGGCGGCGTCGGGGGATTGGCCGTGCTGAACCTTTATCAGACGCAACCGATGGATATGCTGACGCTTCTTGGGTTCGTGATCTTGGTGGGGATCGTGGTGAATAATGCCATCCTGATCGTGCACCAAACGCTGTTTCATCTGAAGGAAGAGGGGATGGAACCGATCGACGCCATCGAAGAAGCAACGCGCAACCGCATCCGCCCGATCTTTATGTCGACGCTGACCAGTGTG